>CAYZYB010001432.1:0-1699 GCA_964481505.1 uncultured Planctomycetaceae bacterium
CTGTACGAATCGCCTCCCGATGCGAAAAACGTACGCTTTTTACCTATGGCTCTGCCCAACCACCCGCCCATACTGTGACCCTCTCCTAAAAGACCTACAATTCCGCATGCTTTCGCGTCCAAACCGGCGAGCCGACGGAAGAAACACTTACCGCGAACAACGAGCGACACCGGAGTCCAGAATGAGTTCCGACAGTTTGATTTACTTAATCGCTGCTGAAACGGCTGAACGTGATTCACTCGCAAAGTACTTTGAGAAGCACGAATTCAACTGCCTTGCATTCGACGGCCTGCAGGCCGGACAGGATGCGATCGCAGGAAACCCTCCCAAGTTAATCGTTCTTGCCGGCTCAAACCTACCCAGCCCAGACATCTGCGCGTTTGGGGCGAACGTTGAAACGCTATGTGCGGCTCCGATCATTGTGCTGCTGACAAAACTGCAAATGTCGATCGTGTCGGAAATGGCCGAATCGGAAAACCTGTGGACCGCAGAGTACCCGATTTCGCTGCGAGAAATTCGGGCGTCTGTCGTTGAAGCTTTGGAAGAACTCGGAGCGTAAGCATTCGCTTATGCGTTTTCGTACATCAAAATCTGCGAAAAGTATCTGCTTTACATTCCGGGACTTCACAGTGATCGGCGTTTGTTCGTTCGCGGGTGCGTAGTCTCCGTCACTCGCAGCCGATGACGGGCACGTCCGGCAGCATCGCCATCAGCTCATCAACACTGTGCCCTGCCCTTAACGCCTCCACAACCATGGGCAGTGGAGCTGGCCAGACCTCAGGAAGGTCGGCCTCACCAGGATCGTCTGTCAAAAATGCCAGACGTTCATGTGGCGGATCAAACTCCGCATTCACAGTGTCGCTGTTGCCGCGAGCGTCAATGCGATACCAACCGACATCTGTCAGGTAAACGGCATTCAACCCGTGCAGGCAGTACGGTGCGCCGTTGCCGCGGAGGCTCAATCGCTGATAGCAGAATCCAGTCGGTATTCGATTCGCCCGCAGCAGCGCGGCCAGCAAGTGACTCTTTGCGTAACAAAATCCGGTTCCAATGCGCAACACTTCGGAAGCAACGCACGTCACTTCATTTCTGTTGAAATCAAGGCAGTGCTGAATGTTGTCGCGCACCCATTCAAACGATGTGCGAGCGATCGCTAATTCGCCGTCGACATTCTGCGAAAGCTCGGCCGCCAGTCGGATAACCTCAGGCTCCTGCCAGTTAATGATTTCTGTCGACGCAAGAAATTCAGTCAGCTTCGTCATTAGTCCACGATCGGAAGTGAGTTCAGGATTTGGTATTCATCAAAGATTGGCCCAGCAGCAACATTGTCTACCCAACGACCCAGCCAGTATGCCGATGGTTCACATTCGTGCCAATTCAGGATGAAACGATGTCCAAAACTGACCGCAATCGGCCAATATCCCAATCTTATTGATCCAACGCACGCAAAAACCGTTGTCGTTATACTTTCTGAAGAGACTCCCTGCATTTTTCACGGTCACAACCTGGAGCACAACGTATGTCTGAGAGCGAGCAGAAAAAGAAGCCGGGAACAGGGCATACCGTTTTCATGATTGCTGCCATCGTGGGCGCGCTGGTTCTTGCATGGCTCGCACCAGGCGTTGCCGTCAGTCTGAAACTGGGCGGGGAAGTGTTTCTCAGACTACTGATGATGGTTGTCGTGCCGTTGGTTATGGCG
>CAYZYB010001433.1:0-1697 GCA_964481505.1 uncultured Planctomycetaceae bacterium
ACTTACGGCCATGCTGGCCGTCGTTGTTGCAGCAATGTTGTGTAAGTTTGAAGGCTATGAATCGGCCGCTCACTGGGGGCGACTGTTGCCGATTGAATTCTGGTATGCGTTTGGAGGCACTCGGAAACCGCCGTGTGCGAACTGTTATCGAGAACCGAACGTTCTGGGTCAAGGACGTCATACTGCGAAAAGACCATAGCCGCATCCGAACAGGCCAAGCGGCCTTCGCCATGAGCATCATTCGCAACGCAACCATCAACTGCATCAGGAGTTCCGGCAACCAAGGCATCGCTGCTGCCTTACGAGCAAACACCTTGGGCATCCCAGCACTCTTAACCAGACTTGGCATCTTCATTTAATGAGTCGCCGTGCTTATAGAGGCCGCTTCGCAGTTCTTTTAGCGAATAGAAGCTGTCTCGCCACTTTACGCCGCCCTGCCGCAGAGTCTTCCAGGCGGATCGCCAGAACGCGATGGCCATCAGCCACGCCGCCAGCGGGAACATTGGAAACTGCAGAATGCCACCGCCGAATCCCGCAGCCGTAATGCCATACGCCAGATGCCAAACCACAATCGTCGCAGCGAAGCCTGCTGATTCGGAAAGCGGCAACACAAACACCAGGACATACGGCGCAATCATCGTGGAAAAGAAAACAACAGTGGTGAATAACAGTTCCCACAGCGAATAGTTGAGCGCGGCAAATCCGTTCTTTTCCAGGCCGGTGATGACCTGCCACAGTGAATGATACCAGCGAATCGAAAGCAGCTCAGGGGCTCCCAAAAAATCCTGCCGACCGCCATGTTGTTTGGCAAGTTTTCCCAACTTGATATCGTCGAGCACATCCATTGCGATGCGTTGGTGGCCCTCGAATTTGTCGTACAGTTCTTTTCGGATGAGATTAAACGCACCGACCCCGGCGTACGCAAATGGCCAACGGGTTGTGATCAGATGCGTCTGCTGCCCAATCGCGACCGCAAAGCCGAAGAACGACACCACACTGTTTTCGATAAAGCTGCCGGGGATCATTCGTGGTAACAGCGCGAGGTGATCCAGATTTCGCTGTTGAAGGTATTCGACCGCAGATCGAATCGCATTGGGTTCGTAGATTACATCGCCATCCGTGAATAGCAGCAGGCAGGGCTTTTCGGCGACGTAATTCGGATGATGCTGAACGCTTTCTGCAGCAAGGTGCATCGCGTGGTTCTTGCCCAGCCAGCCTTCCGGCAATTCTTCGACGTGCACGACTTGAAGGCGTTGATCCTGACCGCTGACTTTGTCCATGAGTTCGCCGGTGCAGTCCATGCTACGATCGTTGACGGCGATGAGGTGCAGGTGAGGATAGTCCGACGCCAGAATCGAATTGAGTGCCGCTTCTATCGCAGCTTCTTCATCTTTTGCCGGCACAATGACAAAGACTTCGGGGCAATCCTGGGTCACCGGACGATCTGTTCGCGTCAGACGTCTGCTCAGAAACCATGTCACCGGCGGAATCACCCACAGCGTAACGCCTGTAAAAAGTATCCATCCCAGCCATGACATAAAAATAACTGCTCCGACGAATCGATCAGCAACCCGGATCGCGATGACCTCAAACAGGATAGGTGGCTGTTTCCCGGTTGTCTGCTCTGGATGATAGCAGTCGCGGCGGAAAAATTTCACCGGTCAGCGTGCTCGCCCTGAATATCGGTCGCATCAGTG
>CAYZYB010001434.1:0-1695 GCA_964481505.1 uncultured Planctomycetaceae bacterium
TTAGAATTCACATCCTTAAACCCAGAGACAATTATCATGCCAACCACCAAACGAATTGCTGTCGTCACTATGCTTACACTGTGCAGCGGAGCGCTGGTTACAGTCGAAGCCGATGACACAGTCGGCTCCAACCTTGCGCTAAATGCACAATTCTCCGCTCGGATCGAAGGGTTACTCAAGTCGCTTAAGCAAACCGAATACCAACACACGACGGAAATTGACACGGCCAGGGGTGTTGTAAATTGTGATTGTTCTGGTCTTATCGGGTTTGTTCTTCGGCATGAATTCCCGGAAGCCTACGTGTCCTTGAAGGGCAACGAGGCGGCGTGGCGCAAGCGACCAGTTGCGGTGACCTTTTATCAAACATTTGTGGCAGCAGGTGAAAACGCGGATGGTTCTTGGCAACGTGTCACAAAGCTGATGGAAGCAACGCCAGGTGATGTTCTCGCCTGGCGTAAGAAGAACTTGAAAGCAGGTTCATCGACTGGGCATGTCTGCATGATTGCCGGTAAGCCAGAGAAGGTTGGCGACGGAAAAGTTCGTATACGAGTCATCGATTCAACTCGGTCGCCTCACGAAAACGACACTCGCCCCGATGGTAAAGCCGGAATGGGCGCCGGATACAAAACGTTTCTAGTCGACGCCGACGGTGCATGCATCGGATACATTGTCGGACAACGCGATGTTAAAACCAAAGTCGCCGTCGGGCGTCTCAAAAAGGCCAGAGCCGCCACATCACACACCGCTGACGCTGATTTCATTGGGCTAACGACAACCAAAGCCATCGAACGGGCAAAGCAACTTGAGCGATCTTGGAGAATTATTCGTAAAGAAGGCAAGCCCGAGACATTGAAGTGGCTGATCAGCGATGACCGCCTGAATTTCGTCATCGAGAAGGATCAGGTCGTTCAGGTACTCCGCGGTTGATCCGGGAAAGCCCGAACAAACGAATCGAAGTTCGATTGATTCTCATGGCGATGGCCGTTGCTGATTCTCAGTTTTCCAGATGCTCGGCACAGACTACGGACGAAAGCTCAATCGACGTCGCCACGTCTATAGTCTTGTTGTCTACGCTAACTCCTCCACTGCCCCTGACATTCGTCGACACGGCCAGCCAATTCATAAACATTGCTGCTCGACTTTACGTGCGGTTGAAGTTGTCCAACATCGTTTTATCGCGTCTGGCCAGGCATAAGCCGTCAACACCAAGGGGCAAGCCTCAGTTACACAATGCCGAGTTTGGGTAACAGATCTGTGACAGTGCGTGTGTTTTCTCTGAATGCCCCAGCAATGTTTGTGGATCTGAGCCAGCTGATGGCTGCGTTGCGAAACGCGCTGAGAATTTGCGGAGTGCATTTCGTGCGAATCCGACTGCTGTCCGCACCGAAGGTTATATCGTATCCCTAGTGAAGATGATTTTTGATACCCTGGTGGCGACGCCACTAGCCTGCCAGCTTTGCCGCATCGGCCTGTGTTCGAGGCGCGCTGGTGATCGCATGATGCCCTTCTGATGTCGTCACATCGCCGCAGTGACCGTACGCGTGATGCTCGTTGACCCAGACGTACTTCACTGCGACTCTTTCGTAAAGCTCCAATGACCGAGCATCTGATTGAGTATGCTTTAGGCCGACCGTTCGGCTTCACCGATGAGGACGTGGCAAACGCAATTGTCAGTTCAGCAAAGAGTAAGCAGTT
>CAYZYB010001435.1:0-1693 GCA_964481505.1 uncultured Planctomycetaceae bacterium
CGTGTACAGAAAGAACTTGATCGCCGCGTATTCTTTTCTCGGACCGCCCCAGATGCCAATCAGGAAGTACATTGGCAACAGCATGACTTCCCAGAACACATAGAACAGGAAGAAGTCGAGCGACAGGAAGACGCCTAGCATTCCTGTTTCCAAAAGCAGAAACAAAATGAAGTAGCCCTTGTGAAGCTTATTGATGCTCCACGAAGCGACACAGGCAAGCATTGTCACAAAACTGGTCAGCACGACCAGCGGCAGACTGATGCCGTCGACTCCAAGCCGATAGTAGATATTCCAGGTCGGAATCCATCCAGCGACAACTTCATTCTGAATCTCGGCAACTTCGTAGTTAAACTGAGACCACAGCATCAACGTCAGTCCAAACGTGACGACGGTAGTCATCAGTGAGAACATGCGGATCGCGTCTACGGCCTTGCTGTCAAGAAATGACAGAATCAAAGCACCGACTGCGGGCAGAAAGATGATGGCAGAAAGAAGAAATGCGTCGTTCATGGTTTAACCACAGCCGAGAAAGCTGAACCAACTGAATTGTGAATATACAACCGCTCAATGAGCGATCGTGCGATTAGCCAGGGAATGTTGTAAACACTGCTGCAAACAAAGCCACAACGCCAAGCACGATAAACATTACGTACTGCCGAAGACGCCCCGTCTGAATTACTTTTAATGACGACCCGACAGATTGAGTCACGTCGCCGATCATATTGACGAAACCGTCAATAAACTTTTCGTCTAGAATTCGATCCCAGTTTGCAACCACAACTGTCGCCTTGGCGACGCCGTGCAGGATGGTGTCGAAAATTGTCTTATCTACCCATGCACAAAATGCGGCAACCTTGTGAGCTGGTCGCATAAACAGGGCGTCGTAGAGTTCGTCGAAGTACCACTTGCTGGTCAGGAAACCGTGGACACCAGACATCTGCTTCTTCATGTTTTCCACGTTCACCAGTTTGGTGCCGTAGAAGATATAGGCCAGCAGGGCACCGGAAAACGCCGCCAGCAAGGCATAGATTCCTGCCTGCGAATGCACTTCATGGATAGCGTGGTGACTCGGTAGCACCACCTTGCCAGCGGAAACAACGCCAGTCGCCAGGTGGGCTGGCTCGTCGCCTGTCAGCATGCTGTACAAGAAGCCGTGTTCCCCACCGATCGCACACAACCAGGCAAACGGAGCAAGAATGATCAGCGGAATGCACATAATCCAAGGGGACTCATGTGCGTGATCGTGAACATGTTGATCGCGAGGCGTTCCCCAGAATGTGTAAAACCACAAGCGGAACATATAAAACGCTGTAATACCTGCAGTTAACAACGGAATGAAGAACAGCAGATAGTGGACCGGGTTCGCCTTCACGAACGCCAATGCTGAAGCAACGATAGCATCTTTGGAATGGAAGCCGGAGAAATGCAGCCCGAAGAACATCGGGAAACCAGCAATTGCACAGACACCAATAAGCATCGTGATCGCGGTGATCGGCATTTTCTTTAGAAGGCCGCCCATCTTCGGCATTTCCTGTTCGTGATGGCAACCATGAATGACGCTACCGGAACACAGAAACATGAGAGACTTGAAGAACGCGTGGGTGATTAAGTGGAACAGCCCAGCCGCCCAGCCAAAGACGCCGATTCCAAGCATCATATATCCCAACTGGCTGATGGTTGAGTACGCCAACAC
>CAYZYB010001436.1:0-1693 GCA_964481505.1 uncultured Planctomycetaceae bacterium
TTATCCCGTTGACCACTTTGCCATCGTTGCGAGCAGTCAGTCTGCCCAGAACATCTGTCGACACTTGAACACTAAGATTGCGAGCACTGCCATCCCCCATCAGAAAGTTGCAGATTCCCGGATGGTAGCTCCCAAAGTTGTTGTTGAACCTGGCCGTCGGCGTTTTCGCGATCGGATAGCCCGGGCCTCCACAACGCGAAAAACTGCCCGGGTGATCGCCGTTGTAGATGCAGCCATCTTCCTGCGCGATTCCAAATCGAGATGGCCTGACATGTTTTTCTCCGACCAAAATCGTATTCGATGTGCCATCAATGATGTTGCGGAATCGTGTCCGGCCTTTCCACGTTTCCAACACAGCGTTTGGTGGCGCGAAACTCCCGACGGGCACTGTTGGCGGATCCGTCGTGGCTTTTCCGATGATCATGGCACCGTTCGAATCAATCCAGTTCCAGACTCCAGCCGGCCCATAGCCAGCCGAACAGGCGTAATCTGACACAGTACCTGGCACATGCGGACTGGTTTCGAAAGGTGAAAAGATGTCATCGTTCTGAGTGCTCGCCATACCACCACGCCGTGACGGACACAGATACGGCGGAATGTGCGTCAGCCGAGCTTCGTCGGACTGGTAGTAGTACTTCAAAGCGGGATCCCACGAGTCAAACAGATTGACCTGTTCCATGTGAGGAAGAATCAGAAACGCCCAGCTGGTGTAGTGATCGTAATTTCTTGACGGCGGCAAAAAACCTCGCACGCCATGAAAGCTGTGAATCGCCACGCCCATTTGCTTCAGGTTGTTCAGGCATTCTGTACGTCGAGCAGCTTCGCGCGACTGCTGCACGGCAGGCATCAGCAGCGAAATCAGTACGCTGATCACAGCTATCACGACCAACAGTTCCACTATCGTGAAGCCGCCTCTGACGGAATGAGCTTGCCGTTGAGAACGATGAATCGTGCGTTGCATGACAAAAACCCTGGGGAAGTGCGGGTGATGGGCTCCAAATGGTCAGGACACCAACTCTGTAGTAACGAGAAATGAGTCAGTTTTACAGCGCCAATTGGTCAGACACTTCTACGTTTTCAAAAACTACCGGCAGAAACCGCGTCTCACGAAGAACCCGGATCGGCTCTGCGATGCTGCGGCGGTCGCGTCCTCTTAAATAACTCACAGGATGCGGACACCACAGCGGTCAACCGAGGGACTTTCAAAGTAATCACTTCGAGGAACGTATAAGCCAGCGTTGTGAGTTTTGCTGTCTGCTTCGCATTGCAGGCGTTCAAACAGCTGCCGTCTCCCAACCTCTGGTGATGCGGCGTTCCTGCACAAACTGCACTTCGCAGGCGGCTGCGGCGGCTACGGAATCTGCTCTGAGATGCTTTCTGCCGAGATGTTTCCGTGGGAACGGTTGAATCTGCCGAACACATAGGCTTCTTAAGAAAAGGCGAAAAATCTGTCTTCCATCCCCCTTGCTCCCACTTTTTTGGTCCATTATCACCCCACTGTGCGACGCCTTGAACGTTGTTGAAACGAGCTGTGAAGTTCTGAAACTTCAGCGTTACGGGTGAGTACATAGCGGGTATGTTCAACAGGAAGTCGGTCAAAATTTGACCGGGATCTGATGGGCAAATGTCTTGTTCACATGGATGTGGTCAGGTCGAGTGAGTGTCAATTGCGTGTCACGGGAAAGCCGTTGGT
>CAYZYB010001437.1:0-1687 GCA_964481505.1 uncultured Planctomycetaceae bacterium
ATCTGGAACTGGATGCCACTCTCTCGGCACATTCATCGTCTCACGCAGACTCCCGTCACGCCACGCCATGGTCCGCCGGGACCTGCCGGCTTAGCGAGTGGTGAAGGTGGGATATTGTTCCAGTTCGCCGAGGATCGTTCGCGACAGCAGACGTGCCTGAACTTCCAGTAGTCGACGATAGCTGAGTTTGTAGCCGAAGATTGGGTGCGTAATTTCGGTGGTCATGCGACGTTCGAAACACGCGATCAGGGCTGAGCGACCGGAAGGCGTCAGCACGCAGGCTCCGGCGCGTTCCAGAAAATGGCTCGTCGTGAGTTCCCCGTTGTTGAAGGCGGTGATCATGACCGAATCGGCAATCAGTGGTCGATATTCTTCAGCCAAATCCAGTGCCAGTGATGGTCGGCCGTAGCGCGGCTGATGAAAGACTCCCAGCATCGGGTCGAAGCCAACAGACTGCAACACTATTGTGATCTCCTTGGTCAGCAGTGCGTAGGCGAATGACAGCACGGCGTTTACGGGGTCGCGAGGTGGCCGGCGATTACGATCATTAACGTTGAAGGCATGCAGACCGTTCATCAGGCGGAACAGTCCTTCAAAGTAGGTCTTGGCCGCCATACCTTCAATGCCCAGCAGCGACGCGTTGTTGTCCGTTGCTTCGGCCTGCCGTCGGTAACGTTCCAACTTTTCCAGCAGTGGCTTTTCTTCTTTCGAAAGATGTCGACGTAATAGCGTGCGGCAATTTTTAATCTTTCCGGATATCAGCTGCCGAGCAACCTTCACAGATTCCGCTTCATTGGCCGCTAACGCGTATTGACGAATTCGAAGCTCGACATTCTTGTGAACCAGGCCCGTGGTGATCCCGTGGAACCAGCCGCCATAACTGAAGTGGCAGACCGGTATGCCTCGTGCGGTGAGTTCCGTCAACGCTTGAGCGGACATCATTATACTGCCGAACAAGCTGACCTGAGACACGTCCATCAGTCGACGTTCTCCAATCACATCACCTCGCTTCTTGACCTGTAACCGATCACCGGTTTTCCCCAGCATCACACCATGATCCTGAACATAGAATGGCAACGCATTGTCTCGCGCCGCCAGCAACTTCCTCACCGGAGGCCGGGACACCACGGCTGGTGATGGCGTGGAGGCGTAGGATGAGGATGGTGAGATTTCGCTGCCGAGGTTGTCTTCACGATTGCCGGTTGCCGCGTCATTGAGAAGTGGATCGTCGAAGTGACTGGGCTTACGCTTTGGCCCGTTGGTATCCAAAGCGTCGGGATCGTTTCGCAGGAATGTCACTTCGTCCGGAAGGCAGATCCCCACCAGCGAACAGCGCGGACACTTCGGACTGTCGACCAATGGCACAGGAATGTGATTGCCTGCGGCGGTGGCTCGAAATTCTGCCAGCAACTGCCGAGTTCTGGCAATCAGCTCGTCATCAAACGGAATGACGACGCGTTTCTTCGATTCGATAAAGTACAACACGCCTTCGTCGCACTGAAATCCGTTTTCGCGAAGCACTAATCCCTGGGCGCAAATTTGAACCCGCTCCGGTTCGTACGCACCTTCCGGAACTCTGGGAGCTCGACCACGCTTGTAGTCCACCGGGGTCGCGACGTTTCCTTCGAGTTCCATCAGATCCAGTTTCGCAATCAAACCCTCGATCGGCGCCGACAACAGAATCGAC
>CAYZYB010001438.1:0-1685 GCA_964481505.1 uncultured Planctomycetaceae bacterium
GTTCTGCGTTGGCGGCGTACAGTTGCTGAGGAACATAGTGTGAGACATCGTCCCAGAAACCAGCGAGCACCAGCGATGGCCCGGGAGTTCCACCGATTGCCGCGTCGGGCCCACTGGGAGGGCTCAGGTACCTGTCAGCGTTGAACCCGCGCGTTGAGACCGCACTGTTAAGCCCGCCACGTCCGGCAGCCGGGCTGATGTTTATCGGAATGTGACTGTCAAGCCTCCCGTCGATAAGCAACGGTTCCAGAATGTCGAGGTAAAGGTTAGCCAATTCGACCGCTTTCGCCGTTTCCTCTGCTTCCGGAGTATCCGACATCAATCCCTGAGTCTTCCAGAAGCCAACACCCCGACAGCCCGCAGACACGGACGCAATCATCTGCATCATGATCTGCTCGGGTTCGACGAAGGCCGGGCGTACACCACTTCGCTTCCGCCAATCAGCAAACCCGGCAGACGGTTCAGCCTGCACCCACTCCCAGGGAAGCGACAGTTGAGCTGTCGCGTTTTGTCGGAGAAACGAACGGTTACGAGCTTCTCCGAAGTTCCGCAGCCAGCCTGAGGAGTGCTGACTGATTCCGACCAGCCCGATCTGTCGTGATGCTACACCTTCGGCACCAACAACATCTGCCATCAATGGACGGCGCAGCTTTTTGTCAGCGCTGCGAACTTCCTTCGCCCATGATAGAAGATGCGGAAACTGGTCGACGCCAATTCGTGTTCCAAACATCCAGATGTCCGGCTGCGGATGGTTGATTTCGAGCGGTGGAAGCCCCTGCAGCGGCTTTCCAAAATCTGCTGGATCAAAATCGGGATGAGGGGGCGTTGCAATCACAAAAATGTCGTGTTCAGCCAATAGTCGCATCCGTTCGACGTCAGTTGAGTCAGGCACCCAGACGGCGTTTATCCCCAGCCGTCGAAGCAACTGTGGCGGCTCGTTGTGGTCCGGCATAATTCTCAGGAAGACCGGCTCACCATTCTGCACAAGACGGTCTCGTTCGATCCGCAACTGCGAACGCCGAACGGCGCCTTCGTTGGGCTGAAGCTGCGTTGGAAGCACGACGTCCGGCGTTACGACCGGACCGTATTCACACTGGCCAATGTCGAAAAACGTGGTGCCCTGATGAAACTCCACGACCAGCGCACAGGCGTCAAAGTAGGCGCCTGAATCGTCGATCAACGGCTGATTCAATTCGCCACGAAGCTCACGCACACGATTCTGGACGGCTGCCTTATTACCAGTCAACGAAAGCGTCTGCCGCTTGTCGGCTCCCGAGCTTTCGCCCCCCGGCACCCAGGTGACCAGCGGCTTTCTGGTTCGTGGGTCCACCTGGTTTGGCAGGACCAAACGAGCTGCAAGGCGAATCCCCTTTTGCGCTGAATGCAGAGGAACGGAAATCGTGAACTCATCCATCGCAAGGGCTGGCCTCTGTGGATGAACCAGCCGAACCGTTTGAAAATCCGCTGTCGATTTGCCTCGAAATCGGGTGAATTCAACGCCGCTGCCGTCTTTCGTGAATCGACTGTCCAACTGAACCGCTGGCGGCAGTGCTTCGAACGGAAACCATTGGGTCTCCTGTGCCTGGGCTCCAGCCGCCGTAAATGCAAGCCAGCATAGGCCAATGGCAACTACCAGGGCCAAAACAGGAGTCCGAGCTGTAGATCGAGGATGTGCTGTGAAGACC
>CAYZYB010001439.1:0-1679 GCA_964481505.1 uncultured Planctomycetaceae bacterium
CACTTCCCACCGAGCCCCGGTGGCGGAATTGGCAGACGCGCATGATTCAGGTTCATGTGTCCGTAATGGACGTGGAGGTTCGACTCCTCTCCGGGGCAAAAAGCTCGGTCTTCGGACCGAGCTTTTTTATTGGCTGAACGGCAATCTGTCGTGTTTTGACTGCCTCGGTGGCTCTCGAAGTGGCCCGCTCCTGCAGATGTGTTCTGTGGTTTACGACGGCCTCCTGGGCCACTCTTTCAACGTGGTTCTGATTGAACCGATCGAAATGGTGATCATCCACCTGAACGTAGTGGTCGTTCTGAACCTGGACGCAATTTTCGATCCAGTTCGCCGCAACTTGAGCGGGCATTCCTGTATCGAGCCATTCCGTTTCGCATGACGCTCTGAGATTCTGTATAAGCTTCGGCCACGGCTTTAACGCAGCCATTTCGACGATCTTCAGGAACGGCTTGTGAAGGTGCACATTGGTCGGTGAGAGCATAGAGAAATGGCCACAGTCCTTGCCTTCTGCATTGGTAATTCGACTAATGAAGTATTCGGGCACTCGGCCAGGAATGCCTTTGCTGCGATGGGTATCAAGCATTTTTCGAGCCATCAAACGGATGAGAGTCGGGCCGATCCGTTCGTCGACTCGATGTTGGTTTAGTGCTGACCATCGTTTACTATGTGTGGATGAATAACGGACTTCGAGGCTCAGTTTCGCGCGCTGTTCATTTAATGCAGCAGCAATCGGAATCTGCCATCCATGAAATTTGGGATCGCTATTTTCCTCGTCTCGTGAAGGTGGCACACAACACGTTGCGACACTTGCCGCATCGCGTTCAGGATGCCAACGACGCTGCACAGAGCGCGTTCATTAGTTTCTGGCGAAAAATCTCAGCGGACGGTGTTGCGGAGACTCTGGATCGAAACACACTTTGGAGACTGCTGGCCACGATCACTGTTCGGAAGGCTCGCCGTGTTGTCCGCGACGAATTCGCTCAAAAGCGGGGCGGTGGAAACATTCAATCACTCGACGCTTTTTCGGGTGGAGATGGAACGGTGTCAGTTCACGATGCATTGGCGCAGTTGCCAACTCAGGAATTTGACATAAGTTGTGAAGAATCCATTGAACGGCTTCCAGAAGATGTGCGTCAGTTCGCTGTCCTCAGATTACTGGGCCACACCAACCTGGAAATCAGCGAAATCGTCGGTTGTAGTCAGCGGCGCGTCGAACGCAAACTGGCTCGGATTCGTGAACTTTGGTTAGACGCCTGATGTCCAGTATCATTTTCGGCATCTCATTCATGTCTGGTGTCATCAAACGGTCTGAAAGCACTGTGATGCGCCAGCTCTGTGGTTGTCGAAGCGGCGTTTGAGATGGAGAATCGCAGAATACCGGTCTCTTTTCAGAAAATTGTCGATTCGCGATAAATTCTTGTCGTTCACGGCTGTTGCTTTGGCAGGTCGTTGTTGAGCAGTGTAAAACCGATCAACATAGACCTTAGGGCCACCGGAACATAGGCATGACCGAGAACAAACCATCTTCGAGCGAAATCGATCAATGTTGTGATTTGTTTGAATCGAATTGGCAGGGTGACAATGCGTTCACTATTGAGGAGGCGCTGGCGAAAGTCGCTGACGTTGAAAGAGCCGCGTATCTGAAGTCGCTGTTGCTCGTTGAAATCGAACTTCGATCC
>CAYZYB010001440.1:0-1679 GCA_964481505.1 uncultured Planctomycetaceae bacterium
TTCGCGGGGCTTCGTTGATCGCGATCGGACTGGTGACGTCGATGACAAAGCTTTGAGTGCTGGGACCGTTAATGCCATCGCTGGCCTGGACCGTGACATTGACACGCCCCAAAGCCGATGGTGTCCAGCGAATTTGCCCACTTTGCGGGTCGATGGACAAACCGCCAGGGCCTTCGACGATACTGTATGTGACCGCGTCACCATCGGGATCACTGGCGATGGCGTTGCAAGTGTAGCTGTCGTTAAGTCGTACCTGATTCAGCGGGATAGTAACAAAGATCGGTGCTCGGTTGATATCCGTCGCCGGGATAGCGGCGTCAATCGTAAAGCTCTGTTCAGTCTGCTTGCGGTCCGGATCAGTGACTCGCACACGAATATCACGAGAGCCCTGAGCATCAGCCGCCCAGGTGACCAGGTGACCGTTCGCGTCCCCTTTATTCCTCAAGGATGTCTACAGAGTGCGTCTCTACGCGAACACTTGTCGACTGAGCCTGGTGTTCAGTGAGCGGTTGCAACCGGTACGTTCGGCCTGGCGTTTTAAGGAGGCGGGGCGGCCTACTCCGGACGCGTGCCATTTGCCGAAGCGACGCACGCAGTCCACCCAGATGGCCGCCGACAATCCGATTCGATCGAACAGCGGTTTCAGGTCAGACGGAATCGTGCCCCGCTTGCCGTCGCGGCGAATCTGTCGGCCCGTCCAGTCCAGCAGTTGAAGATATTCCGCCAGAGTCACTGACAGGAACCCTTTATTGCTCGACCTTCGCTTTGTCGGCTTTTCTCGAACGGCTTTGCGTTTGGGTTCCAATTGCATCGGCTGAAGCCAGCCCGCTCTGGGGCCATGTTCGCACGCGCGATCGGCGGCGGCCACACTGCTGACCTCAGACGCCTGTTTCAGGTCGGCCAGTCTTGCCTGAGCACTCGTGAAATTGCTGCCTTCGACGCTTTTGGCAAGGCCCGCTCGAATAGGATTCAGGTCGACATACTGCATGCACGCCAGAATTGCTGCGTCATCCAGAAGTGGCTGGCATTTGAAACGACCTTCCCAAAAACGGCCCGTCACCTCATCGTCTTCGTTAGCTCGCCTGGCAATGTTTTCTGCAGTGAAACGCATGAACCACGACACGCCCGAAAGCCGCTTGCGGTATTCGGCCAGCTTGTCTTTGTCGCTCTTCAGAGCCTTCAGTTCCAGTTTGGTGGGCTCGGCCGCGGACTTGTCTTCGTTGCGCCGCCCCGGACAAAGATTCCACCACCGTCGAACCACTTCGCCATCGGACAAGTCCTTGACAATGTCGGGCCGGTTTCGCAGCACGATGTGAAAATGATTGGAAAGAACGGCATAGCCGAGAACTTCAACCGCCATATGCTGCGCCAGAAACTCGAAGCGCTGGCGAATCCACTCACGACGATGCTCGTAGTTCTTCCCCGTGACCGGATCGTTCCCACAAAGAAACCCACGACGCACACATCGATTAATGCAGTGGACCACATTGATCTCGTCCTCCGGACAACTTTCGTTCCGACTCACACGCCCCATCGCACAATCCTCCCGTCACAGCACAATTTCTCCGCGTGCAACGCAGATTACACAAAGCCGCCGGAGTGTCAACGACGGATGGGTGGCACCACAGGGTAAGCCTCTTTTCGAATTGGGAGTCTGTGCGTAGTATTGGTTGATTTTG
>CAYZYB010001441.1:0-1668 GCA_964481505.1 uncultured Planctomycetaceae bacterium
GAGAGCACAGAGGTTCACAGAGAGCAGTACTCGTTTTGTTTTCTCTGTGAACCTCTGTGTCCTCTGTGGTTTATTCATTCTTCTCACTCCCGAACGATTCGATGATCTCGAAAAGCTCTTCAGCGAGTGGATCTTCGAACAGCCCATCGAGACTGTCCGAGTGAAGGGTTGTAAACGGCGGGCCGTACAGTTGCTCTAACTGAATGCTGCCAAATTTCGAAATGTGATTTTGCAGCAGGTCCAGAAACTTGATCTGATGGGAGCTCATCGAAGGATGTTTTTGCACGAATTCGGTGAACCGGTCGTGAACCATTGCCGCGTCCATCCCGATGATGCTACGAATCGCAGCGTCCAAGCTTTCCGCGTGTGAGAAATACTCTTTCAAGTCATTCAGGTTTAGCCCCGGTTCTTGGGTTAAAACCAAAGAGCAAAGATCATCCAAGTCTTTTTCGCCCACCGGTTCGCCAAGCCGAATCTTGCGCAGTGTTTCGTTGTCTTCGATCAACGCCATCAGGACGTCATGAACTCTTGCCCGGTAGGCAACCATTTCCATTTGGTCGAGTTCGCGGATTTTGACCTTATGCCGATTCAGCTCGTAGCCTGCCGCATCTTCGGCGATGTTCATCACCTTGGGTTCTGGTCGCGGCGTCGTGTCTTTGCGGCGATACTTGGCGATGCCACGTAGATCTACTCGCACCTTTTCCAAATCAGCAGTAGAAACATTCTTCCAGAACTCGGTGCTTTTCACTTGGTCAATCAACGGCATATGCCTTTTGACCTGACTTAGATTGCTACGCAACGCGGAAACCCAATCGACCAATTCGTCTTTGCGATCATCAGCCCCGGCCGTTTCCAGCAAGCGCGCTGTTTGCAGCCGCGCAATGAGAACATCGAACCGATAAGAATCATGATGGCCAGAAATGTCACGCCACTGCATCAGCGGGGCAACATCCTGCTGTAAGGTCGCCTTGGTCGCCGCATCAAACTGCTGAAGTGTTTCAGGATTGGCCACAGACTGAACCGTCCGCCAATTCTCCTGAACCGGAATACTCTTGGCTGGCAGTGATTTGATATCTTTCTCGATCAGCGCGGCGACTAAATCAAAGGCCGCAGTGTCCTGTTTCTCCAAAGCTGCTTCAGCAAGTTCAATACGAGCTTCAAACAGGAGCTCGGTGGTGGACTTTGAACGCTGTGGATCAGCCTGTTGGTAATTCTTTTCAAACCGCTCGAAATTGCCCCAGTGGTCGAAAATCAAAAAGTGAGTTTTGTCTTTGCCCGGCCCAAACAGCTCTGGCGCCAAACGGGTACCGCGACCGATCATCTGCCAAAACTTGACGTAGGAAAACACCGGCTTCGCGAAAACAAGGTTGACGATCTCGGGAACGTCGACGCCCGTATCCAGCATGTCGACCGAAATTGCAATCGTGAGGTTGGGGTTGCTGCCTTCGCCTTTGAAATCGTCGATCAATGATTCAGCACGAGGGTCTTCGCTGACAATGACTTGGCAGAAGCCGGGTTCGTACTGCGGGTACATTTCATTGAACCAACCCTCCAGCAGCCGCGCGTGTTTGATGTTTCGCGCGAACACAATCGTTTTCCCGATCTGGCTGCCGTCGTTGATGCGAATGCCGCGTTCCATCAGGTTGCGAAGGATCTCGCAGTTGGTCG
>CAYZYB010001442.1:0-1668 GCA_964481505.1 uncultured Planctomycetaceae bacterium
GTGCTGTTAGAATACGCCCATCCTGACCACGAACCGAAATCGAGTGAGAACACGTTGTTAAACGTCGCATCCTCGACCATGAAGTCACCGACGATGACCTGGTCGCCAAACGGACCGTCCTGCTGCGTTCCTCCAGGAACAGGCCCGTTGAATCCGGATTCAGGCGCTAACGATTCGCCCACATCTTCGAAGTCAATCGTATGCACAATGCCGGTAAGCAGTGCGCGAGGTTCCAGAGATTGAATGGCTTCAAGTTGCGAGATGTTTCGCGAGCGGCGACGGCGAGAAGTGTTTCTTTGAGAATTCATGGAATGCAATTCGATTAAGATGCACCGAAGATCGGTGGTTGTTGGTTTGGTCAGGGTGTACGAAGCCTGCTCTGAAGCCTGGCAACTATGGCGGCGTCACAACTTCTCCGCCGTCGCGTGTGCAGATCGCGGCAAGAATACTGAGATCCATTTGTTCGCTAAGAAACCTGGCAGATCCGTCGGCGTAAAGCCCGTTCGCTCCCTGGGGATGTTCGCTGCGAATATCATTCTCAAAACTCGGCGCTTTGTTGATCGCAAATGCCTGGTCGAACAAATTTCGCCCGTTGATCCATTGGCCGTCACGAAACCCGGCATCTTCTGAAATCGTGAGCGTGTTCGACGTACCGTCCGTGATGTCTCGAAAACGAATCGCCTGATCGTAGATCATCACACCGCGTGGTGGATTGTTGGTGGTGAAGATCCGTTCGCCAAAAATCCCGCCGTAGTCTGTCGCTCCCATTCCGCGAGTCAGCGGGGACGATCGCGGAGTGCTCGGGCAGATGTACATGGCTATCGGCGTCGCAGCGATTTCGGCATTGATGGGGTCATCAAACGCGACATCAAAATCGATGGTATTTGCGGCGTTGGCCTGATCAAGATAGGCCAGCAAAAAGGCGGACCACGCAAATTGTTTTCCCTGCGGCCAGATTGGGCGTGGTTGCAGCCCGCCTGGCGGCAGTGAGTTATGCGTCGAATGATAACTATGCAACGCCACACCAATTTGGTGCATGTTGTTCAGGCACTGCATCCGTCGTGCGGATTCGCGGACCTGTTGTACGGCCGGCAGAAACAGGGCAATCAACACGGCGATGATGGCAATGACAACCAGCAGCTCAATCAGTGTGAAGCCACGAATGAACCTGGCCCGCTTGGCAGTCGGCAAGCGAGACGGAAACACAACGCAGCTGTTATCAGCGCGCAACACTCCTGGTGTAACCGGATGTTGTTTCAACACGGCGCAGTAGATTCTTCAGATGGTGAACGCGCTGAACCCTCGCAGCGACACAATCAAACCTGCTGGTAGGTCTTCTGGCTCTCAGGTCTGTCGTTCCGGCCTTCTCACCGTCGATCGACGGCAATGGCATTTCGGATTGGAACAACAGATACCCTGATTACAGCGGCGAGGACCGCCCCGGAATTCCACCGGGTTCCCTGTTAATCGGACACATCTGGAATGCGCCCGCACACCAGCAGGTTTCTTCCGCGAATACTGGACGCTGCTTCGCTCTCTGTCAACCCGGGGGACAGATCGAAGATTCAGTTTGCCCTGAGTTTCCTCGCTGCGGGGATCAGATCCCGACAGTCTTGCGCCACGTTTTTGCCATGAGTTCGTGGCCGGTCGGTGTCGGGTGTACTCCAT
>CAYZYB010001443.1:0-1666 GCA_964481505.1 uncultured Planctomycetaceae bacterium
CGATATACCCAAGAACCGGCATTCCCAGAGCGTTGTCGAGTTCGTCCGCCGAATGGAATCTTGTGTTGCGATGGTCGTTCAGAAATGCAAGAAATACCCCGCCAAGCAGCCCCAGCAAAAAACCAGCACCGCCACAGACAGAAAGACGCGGCCAGATTTTGACACCAGGTCGTGGCTCTTCCAGAATCTCGTGAATGTAGCCGTCAACTCCGCTGGCCAGGTTCAACGTTCGCAGTTGTTCCAACAGGCCGTCAAACAGTTGCTGATTCCGGTCAATGCGCGAGCGAAGAATCTCGTCCTGCATTTCGAAATCGACGAGACTTCTCGCACGTTTTTCGGCGTTCGCAACGCGGGTCGTCAGTTCCTGCTTGCGTTCACTGTTGGCCAGAAGTTCGCTATTCAGAAAACCAATGTAGGCGTCCAGCAACTGCCGCGATGTCAGTTGTGGTTCATCTACCATGACATCATCCTCGACCTGATGGTCTTTCAGAAACTGTTCAACCAGTTCGATTTCTCCCTGAAGCTTCAGTACGTCCGGATGCCCGGAACCGAAGTCCGCTTCGAGTCGCTGTTTGTCGGACATCAGTTTCAACAGGTGGGTATACTGAGCGCGAGCCTCTTCCTGCCGCTCGGGCTGGTTTCGCTGGAAGTCTGCGCTGCGAGTGGAATTCGCTTTCATTCCGGCAAACACGCCAAGACGCTCGAGGCTCTGCGTGTCGATCACACCGAGTGCTTCGATCGGCATGTTGATCGCGGGATCTTTGTACTGCTCGACCACACGACTGGCTTTTTCCAGACGGCCTTTGGTCGTCATTTCGTCCAATTCGGCGGTGACAAGTTGATTCGCCAGCAAACGATACTGCTCAACGTAAACATTGCTGCTGCCCTGACCGGTAAACAACACGGGCGCACTGAGGCGTGATTGATGCAATTCCGTCTGCGCTTCCCGAAGCTCCTGCTGCACCCGGTCCTGATCACCAATAATCAGTTTGTTTGCGACAGCAAGCGAGTCTGTGAATTGCTTGTCAACGAATGCCATGTATTCGTCGACCACGCATTGCAGAATCTGCTGAGCATCCTCTGCATTCGTATGCTGAAACTGCAACTCAAGACTTCGTGCCGCTCGTGAATCTCCCTTTCCGCCGCGACTTAACGAAAGATGATCAATCACGTAATCCGTAACATCTTCGCCGTCGTCTACGTTCAGTTCTTTGACGATGGATTCAAGCTCCATCAAGCCCGCCCGTTTCATTGCGTTTTCGATGTTGCGACGGCTGTGCAGAAGTGCCATATGATTCGCCAGCACGTCTTCGCTGATGACAGCTTCACCCGTCGAATCAGCAACCGCTGAACCGGCAAGTCCCGAGTTTCTTTGGCTCACAAGCACGGTCGCCGACGATTCGTACCACACTGGTGCCTTGTCCACGTACTGCCATGCAGCACCACAGCCCAGCAAAGTGCAGAAGAAGATCAGCCACTTTTGCCGTCGCAGAACTTCCAGAATGTTGATCGTGGGCTCGGATGGTGACGGTGCCCACGGTAAACGTTGGCCCAGATCTCCAGAGTCGCGTTGAGTTCGGATTTGCATAGTGCAATAACGTCCGGGGTTCAAAGCCACGCGCGGCAGCCTATGAACAAGGTGTGCGAGAAACGGAACAGTGGGAGC
>CAYZYB010001444.1:0-1663 GCA_964481505.1 uncultured Planctomycetaceae bacterium
CGGGGGCCCCTTCGGGCATTGCGGCGAGCCGTGAAATGTTGTCGGGGCCGGGCCTGTTTATGCTGGCGACCGCCGCTCTAACCTGCATCTTCAGCTGGTTCGATTCAGGAACAGAAGGAATTGCGTTTGGAATCTCCCGATGGCAAGCCGTCGTGTTGGCGATCGGCATGATCTGGTACCTGGGCTACTCGATCCGACTCGCAAGTCGCGCGCGTCACGAGACGTCACTGGCAGACGACGAAGAAAAAAGTGAAGATCCCGGAGTTACTTTCAAAGATATTGCGAAGACAACACTCACGTTTCTACTGGCATGCACAGCCGTTGTCATTGGTAGTCGGCTGCTGGTCACAAATGGAGAATCACTGGCAACCATGCTGGGCGTTCCCAAGCTGGTTCTGGGACTGACACTGTTCGCAGTTGGAACATCGCTGCCCGAACTCACGATTTCGATGATCGCCGTGTTGAAGGGACACGAAGCACTCGGCATCGGTAACATCATTGGATCGAACGTCTTAAACATCTGCTGGGTTCTCGCATCGTGTGCGTTGGTTTCGCCGCTGCCGATCAGCCCACAGACCGTTTTCGTTGATCTGCCGGTGACAATGCTGCTCACCGTAATGCTGGTCACCCTGCCGTGGAAAAACGAACGCATCACGACTGGAATCGGGTGGATGTTGCTCGTGGTTTATCTACTGCACCTTGTCGGTGTTACAGTCGCCAGCATGGCCTGAATTTCCGGCCACAGCAGCTGCCTGGAATCAGCCGGAAACGTCTTTGCCGCGCTACAAACGACCATGGCTGGCCGTGTCTTCCGAGTAAAAACTCCTCGCTATCTGCCAGCATCAGCAGATACGAATGCTGCGATTCCGTGGCGACAAATTCCGATGCAGGATTTTCCCATTTGTAATTCTGCATTGGCTGTCGATAATGACGGAATACACTCTCGATTGTCACTTACTCTGTGCCGCAGCGAATCTCGTCAACGCCCAATGCGATAGACGAACGGCACGTTCCGATTCACCTCGTCATCTCCTGGAAAATCATCTTCGATGTCTATTCAACGTGCCGAACGATTAAAACGGGAGTGGACTGATAAATTCGTCATGGTGCAGGATGGTGTGCCGGAACTTCGGCGGTTCGATGGCCTGGTCGGTCAGGTGAAGACCGTCAACATGAACTGCCGTCTGCTGATTGAATTTGACACGCCCGCAGACATCAGCTGGTACGACATTGATCCTCAGTTTGTAGCCGTCGTCGATAAAGATATCGTCGCGAAAACGGCACAGGACAAACAGAAAGCAATAGCTGCATCGGCCAAAAGTCAAAAGCCAGCGGCAAAAGCTCAATCAACGTCGAAGGCGACCGCAGGCGGTGGTAGTCCGCTCGACAAAATTCGCCAACAGGCCTCCGGTGGAAATGCGTCAACAGCATCCGCAGGAAAAGCTGCCGGTGGCAGTCCTCTGGATCAGATTCGAAAACAGGCTGGTGGAGGCACAGCGCCCGCAGCGGCAAAATCTCAAAGCCCTCTGGACCAGATTCGGGCACAGAAAAATGATGGCGCTGCAGCAGTTGATGGAGACGATGCTGCTACGAAACAGTCATCGGCTTCTGGTGGCAGTCCGCTCGACCAGATTCGAGCGTCCGGTGCTGGAGCTTCGAAGGG
>CAYZYB010001445.1:0-1663 GCA_964481505.1 uncultured Planctomycetaceae bacterium
AGGCCACGTCGATCGTGATTCCCTGTTCGCGTTCTTCTTTTAGTCCGTCCGTTGCCAGCGCTGGGTCGAATTCTCCACCAACGGCTCCCTGAGTTTTGGAGTCGGCTTCGATCTTGGCCAGTTCGTCTTCATACAGCATCTTGGAATCGAACAGCAGGCGGCCGATGAGCGTGCTTTTTCCGTCATCGACACTTCCGCACGTAATGAATCGCAACAACTGCTTTTGCTCGTGCTGCTTCAGGTACGCGTCGATGTCGGTTGAGATCAGGTCTGATTGATGCGACATGGATCTTGATGTTTGTAAATGGTTGCGGTAAGAGCCGACTTCTGGTTATGGCCCGAGTTACCGATGTTATGTGCCAGGTGAAATGTCACACGGAGAACGCGGAAAATGACTTAGAAGTACCCGCGTTCTTTTTTCCGCTGCATACCAGCGCCGCCTTCGTCCTGGTCGATAACTCGCCCCTGACGTTCGCTGGTTTTGGTCAGCAGCATTTCCTGAATGATTTCCGGCAACGTGGTGGCTTCGGATTCAACGGCTCCGGTAAGCGGATAGCAGCCGAGTGTTCGGAAGCGGACCATCTTCTCCATCGGTTCTTCATCGGGAAGAAGTGGAACTCGGTCGTCGTCCAGCATAATCAGCACACCATCGCGTTCGACAACCTGGCGTTTGGCTGACTTGTACAACGGCACGATCGGGATACTCTCAAGATGGATGTACTGCCAGACATCCAGTTCGGTCCAGTTGCTAAGTGGGAAGACGCGAATACTTTCGCCCTTGTTGACTCGTGTATTGTAGACGTTCCACAATTCCGGACGCTGATTCTTTGGATCCCAGCGATGATTTCTGTCGCGGAACGAGAATACGCGTTCTTTTGCGCGGCTTTTTTCTTCGTCGCGACGAGCTCCACCGAATGCTGCGTCAAAGCCATGCTTGTCGAGAGCAGCTTTCAGCGAATCGGTTTTCATGATTTCGGTGTGCTTTTCGCTGTCATCCAATGGATGAATGTTCAGCTTTGCACCTTCTTCATTGATGTGAACAAGGAGTTCCAGCCCCAGTTCATCACGAGCATACTGATCACGGAAGGCAATCATGTCCTTGAACTTCCATGTCGTGTCGACATGCAGCAAAGGAAACGGAGGCTTCGCCGGATAGAATGCTTTCATGGCCAGATGCAGCATGACCGCGGAATCTTTTCCGACTGAATAGAGCATCACCGGATTGTTAAATTCCGCAACGACCTCACGGATCACGTGAATGCTCTCGGCCTCAAGTTGCTTCAGGTGAGTTAGGTTGTAATCGCTCATGTTTTTCCTGGAGCGGACATTCTGTTGTGTAAGTTTGTGGAGAGTATAAGTCGGACACAGGTACTGTGTTTAGGGGAGTTTCGCACCGTAATCAACCCCTTTTGAGACAAGGGAAGGTCTTTCCCTGAAGAACTTGCTGCACATCTCAAGCGATTCGGCAGGGAATACGCAGGTTAGCGATTTTCTGCTGCGACGGTTGTCCCAGATTGCGAAAGAGATTCGCGAAAGCGAGAACGGTCTTCGCCTCCTGAGGCCTGATTTCGCCCGCAGAGCCAAACGTGAGCCACAGGACTCCCCGCTGTGCTGGCTTACGACGTTGCATCCGGTTGCCACAAGACGTCACCGTTGCCGCCGT
>CAYZYB010001446.1:0-1663 GCA_964481505.1 uncultured Planctomycetaceae bacterium
GCCCATCACGTGCCGCTTGTGTCCATTGATTAGTAATTCGTCGGTTCCCTCACTGACGTTTTCTCGTGCCGACTTTTCCGGATCCAATTGGCCGCGCAGCTGATCAAAGTACGCTACCGACAGATTTGTCCCCATCTTCACCTGACCGGCTTCCGGGGTTAACTCTCCCAGCATAACTTTCAGTAGAGTCGACTTACCAATCCCGTTGGGGCCAATGATACCGATGCGGTCGCCGCGAAAGATGGTCGTACTAAAATCGTTGATCAGTGGCGGACCGTCAAAAGAGTGAGTGACGTCGCGAACTTTGGCAACCAGTCGTCCTGACTTTTCGGCGTCCTGCAGTTGCAGTTTCGCAGTTCCGACTTTCTGACGTCGCTCACTACGTTCCTGCCGCATCTTCTTGAGTGCGCGAACACGGCCTTCGTTGCGAGTCCGCCGGGCTTTGATTCCTTTGCGAATCCAGACTTCTTCTTCTGCCAGCTTGCGGTCGAAGTGCGCCTGAGCGGTCTCCTCTGCTGCCAGCAGGTCGTCTCGGCGCTTCAGGAAGGTTGCATAGTCGCACGTCCAGTCGAACAGACGCCCGCGGTCCACTTCAACAATACGGTTGGCGATATCCTGCAGAAAAACACGGTCGTGAGTGATGAAGATCAGCGTGCCATCGAATCGGTTCAGGTAATTCTGCAGCCAGATGATGGAATTGATGTCAAGGTGGTTCGTCGGTTCATCAAGCAGCAGGATATCGGGCTTCTGAATCATCGCGCGAGCGAGCAGCACGCGACGCTTCATTCCGGCGGACAGATCGTTGAAGTCAGCGTCGGGGGGCAGCTGCATTTCGTGCAACAGACCTTCCAGCCGATCGCTGCCGTCCCAGAGTTCCGCGTCGGCAAGTTGTTCACTGGCGTCGTCATAGATCTTTTGCTCGGCTTCCGGAAGGACTTCACCGCTGGCCATCATCCTGTTGAGCCGACGGTAATGACTGACCGCTTCACCAATTTCGCCGAGTCCGCGAGCCGCCATTGTGAACGCGGTCACGCCCGATGTTTCCGGAACTTCCTGATCCAGCTTTGCGACAACAACGTCGGAACCGGTATCGACAGACCCGTCGTCGGGTTTCAATTCACGATTGATGAGCTTCAGCAGCGTCGATTTCCCGGCGCCGTTCCGCCCCACAAGGCCAATTCGTTCGCCGCGTTCGACGTGCAGGGTCACCTCTTTAAGAAGGATCGGATGAGCGTACGTGAAGGTCAGATTGTTGATACTCAATAGTGCCATGGCGGGAACTTTAGGGACCGCGTCCGAACGGTGCGATGCCACTGCCCCTATTTGTGCCGGTTTTATCGTGGAAGTATCGCTGGAAGTTCCCGTTGTAGAGGCCAGTGGTTGAAAGTCTTGGAAGGGATCGCAGCCGTAGCTATGATCCCGAAACCAGCTTGATCTATCGATACGTCAGGGGAAACATGAACATTAAAAAAGCCGTTATCACGGCTGCCGGCGAACACCATTCGAATCTGCCGCTCCAGAGCGTAGTCGATCGTTCCGGAAACACACTGTCGGTGCTCCGCTGCACTCTGGATGAAATTGTCGAAGCGGGCATCGAAGAAGTCGCAATCGTGATTCGCCCCGGAGAGTCCGGCCCATATATTGAAGCCGCTGGACCTCATGC
>CAYZYB010001447.1:0-1663 GCA_964481505.1 uncultured Planctomycetaceae bacterium
ACCTAGGATTTCCTTGCCGCGTTCTCCAACACCGCAGGATAAGTCCGCCCGAGAATAAGGGGGATTGCGCTCAGAGCCAGATTTTTTCGACAAAGCCATTGGGACCGCAAAAGGTTAACATCTACTTGGCACTCTCGTTCTCTCTCAGCTAGGGTTGAGTTGACCATGGCATTCGGAGGAAAGGCCTTGGTTCGCGGAACTTTCGGCGTGAATTCAAAAGGGAGCGGACGCAAAATGACAAACAATACAGTATTTGTTGCAGGCACGTTTGATACAAAATCAAACGAGCTGAATTACATAGCGGATCAGATAAACGCCACAGGTGCCGCCGTAAAAACTGTCGATCTGTCGGCATCAACAGGACATACCAGTGCAGCGGACGTGACGCCCCAAGAGATAGCAGCATGCCACCCCGACGGGGCAACTGCCGTTTTCACAGGAGATCGCGGAACAGCTGTAGCTGGTATGGCACAAGCTTTCGCCTGTTGGGCCAAAGAACACGGTGACGCTATTGGCGGAGTGATCTCGGCCGGTGGGACGGGGGGAACTGCGCTTGCGACGCCTGCGATGCAAGTTCTGCCGATTGGAACGCCGAAGGTCATGGTGTCGACCGTTGCCTCGGGCAACGTCGAGCCCTATGTCGGCCCCAGCGACATCATGATGCTTTACTCGGTCACGGATGTTCAAGGCGTCAACGCGATATCACGCAAAGTGCTTGGAAATGCCGCCACGGCCATTGCTGGTATGGCGAAATTCGGTGTCGACGCAGCACCGCAGGCGGACGAAAAGCCAGGCATAGGGCTAACCATGTTTGGGGTAACGACAAACGCGGTTCAATCTGTGATCAAACACATCGAAACTGACTTTGAACCCTTTGTCTTCCACGCCACAGGTGTGGGCGGTCGATCTATGGAGAAACTCGCTGATGGTGGGTTTTTCGATGCTGTGATCGACCTGACCACAACTGAAGTATGCGACATGCTGTTTGGCGGCGTTTTCCCTGCGACCGAAGACCGATTTGGTGCGGTGATCCGACAAAAAATGCCTTACGTCGGATCAGTTGGTGCGCTTGATATGGTGAACTTTGGGGCACCCGGCACTTTGCCAGAGCAACATAAAGGTCGATTGTTCTATGAGCACAACCCGCAAGTGACCCTGATGCGCACAACCCCGGAAGAGAACGCGCAAATGGGGAAGTGGATTGCATCCAGATTGAACGAAATGGAAGGCCCAGTTCGGTTCTTGCTGCCCGAGGGCGGCGTGTCAGCGCTGGATGCCGAAGGCATGCCATTTCATGACCCCGATGCGCTCACAAGCTTGTTCGCAGCAATCGAAGAGACGTTTGTCCCAACGGAAAACCGCAAGTTGATGACGGTCCCCCACAACCTCAACACACCTGAATTTGCTGATGCTGCCGTGGCAGCTCTGCGCGAGATCAAGAACTAAAGGTCTAAGGCAATGCCAAAATTTGAAAGAGACGAACTCCTTAAAAAGTTCCGCAATATGCGGGACAAAGGTATCCCAATTGTTGGGGGAGGCGCAGGAACGGGCTTGTCCGCGAAATGTGAAGAAGATGGCGGGATTGATCTGATCGTCATCTACAACTCCGGTCGATACCGTATGGCAGGGCGCGGGTCGTTATCGGGCCTGCTCGCTTATGGAA
>CAYZYB010001448.1:0-1661 GCA_964481505.1 uncultured Planctomycetaceae bacterium
GCCGTATTTGCGCTACGCTGCCTGCCAGTTCGGTCTTCGGTGCGTTTCGCTGACAGCATCGCCTGGTTCGTACATCACGTTGTTCCACGCCGAATTTCCAGGTTTCACGTTTCGGCGGCGAATGTCAGATCGGCTTTTGGCGAAGACACCACTGATAAAGAAGTCGACCGGATTATTGAAGGAATGTGGAAGCATCTGACTCGCATGGTCTGCGAGATCATTCAGCTGGAAAGACGGTTTCGGTTATCCAATTGCAGTGAAGTTATCCGCTTCCACCAGCGGGAAGAATGCGTGCGTGCAATCGTGCAGAATCGGCCGGTGCTGTTTCTTGGTGGTCACTTTGGAAACTGGGAAATCTCGGTTAACACCTTCGGACACTTTCAGTTTCCGATGGGCGTGGTCGCTCGAGACCTGGACAATCCGTGGCTGCATCGCTGGTTCCAGAGGTTTCGTGAGGGAACCGGCAACTGGACGATATCAAAACACGGCGCCAGCACTCAGTTAATAGAAACCATGGAATCCGGCGCAAAGGCATCACTGCTTTGCGATCAGGATGCGGGACGTCGAGGCGTGTTTGTTGATTTTTTCGGAAAGCCAGCCTCAACCTTTAAGTCCATTGCGTTGCTGGCGCTGCAATACGATGCTTTAGTTGTTGTGGGCGGTGCCTGGCGTTTGCCGGACGACGAACAACTGGACAGTCGCTGGCGACAGTTTGAGTTGTCGACAGAAGCTGTTCTCGACAGTCGCGACTTCGACGATGCGAACGGTGTGAAGAATCTCACGCAGGCATTCACGTCGGCGCTGGAATCGCTCATACGCCGAGCTCCCGAGCAGTACTTTTGGCTGCATAGGCGCTGGAAGACGCCACCTGGGGCTCGGAGGCCCAAACAGAAAAAGCGGGCGGCCTGATCCCTGCAACGGCATCGAAAAGCGGGAATCTGCTGTAAGGCGACGACGCCGCTTATTGCTGAATTCAGATCGTCGCCATACACTTCCAGCGTAGCGGAGTTTCGTTTCCCGTCTTCTCAGCCTTTCTCAGCAGTTCCTCATGCTTGCTCGTCGCGAACTTTTCCCGAATGTTATCGAACTCAACTTCCAGGCCAGGCGGCGTTTTGGCTGTTGCGTGTATCTTGTGTTTTCTCAATCAGAATGGGCTTTGGTCGACATTGGCTATGAAGACACCGTTCCTGAAATTATCGATCTGATTCGGGATATGGATTTCCCACTGGCCAACTGTCGTTACCTGATCGCGACACACGCTGATGCAGATCACGTTCAGGGACTTAATCGAGCGGCAGAGTTACTTCCGAGCGCACAGACCGTCTCGCACCCGGATGCCAAACGCATTCTGGAAGAAGGCGACAGGATCGCGTCTTACGCCGAAATCGCCGCGCAGCAAATTTCTATCGACATGCCGGTATTGGAGATTCAGAAAACGGTGACAGATGGGGATGTACTGGAACTCGGCGATCTTAAGCTTGAGGTCTGGGATACGCCTGGGCATGCGACAGGGCAGCTGTCATTCCGGTTGGGCAATTTGCTGCTGTCGGGGGACAACATTTTTCGTGATGGCTGCGTTGGAGGGATTGATGCTCACCATGGCTCTGACATTCCTGCCTTCATTTCATCGCTGACGCGAATCCAGCAAAGTGATGTGGAGT
>CAYZYB010001449.1:0-1660 GCA_964481505.1 uncultured Planctomycetaceae bacterium
GACGGAAGGGTTGTTCGAATCAACAATGCTGCGATCGCTGGTCAGAGAATGGGGAAGCAGCGTTTCGTATACGGCAGCCATGGCATCGTCGTCCGGTATTGCTCGATTTGTCCAGAAACCACTGCTCAGGAATGTCGGGCGCGTCTGGATTGATCTGATCGATGTCGACAGTCAAAAATGGATCGACTATTCCGCTTCGGCTTCGTTTCCGATGTCGATGATTTACGGAATTGAAGGTCGACGGCTAAGAATGCTCGAAACGAAGCTCGCAGCCAGCACAAATCGCCTGCTGGTCGTCAGCGAAGCAGAGCGACAGTTGTTTCTTGATTTCTGTCCGGGAGCTCCGGTTCAGGCGATCGGAAACGGTGTTGATACAGAGTACTTTTTTCCGCAGCCGACGGAAACAACGCCGCGGTCGTGCGTGTTCGTGGGCGTGTTGAATTACTTACCAAACACCGACGCTGTAAAATGGTTTGCTGAAAACATCTGGGGCAAAATTCGCGAACGATTTCCCGATGCTGTCTTTCGCGTTGTTGGAAAAAGCCCGACACCGGAACTTGAGGCTTTGAATGCTGTTCCGGGAATCGAAGTGATCGGCCCCGTGCCGGACGTTCGTCCGTGGCTCAATAGTTCCAGCTGTGTGGTTGTGCCGCTGCGAATCGCTCGTGGTGTGCAAAACAAGGTTCTGGAAGCGATGGCCTGTGGGCGACCGATTGTGTGTTCTCCGGCGCCGTTGACAGGGCTAAATGTTGAATCAGGTCTGCAACTGATGGAAGCCGATTCCGTCGATCAATGGATAAGCTGTATCACCAGTGTCTTCGAAGACAAGTGCCGAGCTGAAGAATTTGGCATGGCAGCGAATGCCTGGGTACAACTCAACCATCGATGGGGCAGTTGTCTTGAACCACTCCGCGAGCTGACAGAAGCCGACTGTTCTGAACCGGAACGTGAAATTGAGGTGGAGTCGTGAAGGGTTTACTGTTCACTTATCTGCTGACGTTCTTAGGCGTTTCGGGCAGTGTTTTCTCGCCGTTCTATGGTCTCCTGGCCTATGTTGCTTTGGCGATACTGAAGCCGGACTTCCTGTGGCAGCACTCGATCACAAACGGTCGCTTTAGTCTGATCGTCGCGATGGCGATGTTGCTGAGTTGGCTCTTTCGCGGTTGCGGCAACTGGAACCTTGGAAAAGGCCGCCCGATCGTCATGCTGTTTTCCGGATTCTGGTTGTGGTGTGTGATGCTGGCGTGCTTCGCCGATAGTCCGCCTCATGCCTGGACGTTTGTCGAAGGCATGGCGAAAATCCTACTGCCGTTTTTGGTAGGTGTTACCTGCTGCAACAGTGTCCGTGATTTGAAGTCACTGGCATGGGTCATTGTGATCTGCGAATCGTATGTCTGCCTTGAAATGAATCAGTATTATTTCAGCGGATATAACTTCCTGTACTTTATTGGCTTCGCGGGATACGACAATAACGTGGCGGCAGTAGGAATCGTGGCGACGCTCGGCGTGGCCTTCTTCCTGTTCCTGAACACTGAGTATTTCTGGCAAAAAGCAATCCTTGGTTTTTGCATGGCACTCATGCTGCATGCGATCCTGTTTTCGTTCTCTCGCGGAGCGATGCTGTCGACCGGTATTGGGATGGCGCTTTCGTTCTTTTTGA
>CAYZYB010001450.1:0-1656 GCA_964481505.1 uncultured Planctomycetaceae bacterium
TCGGTATCGTTCGGATTCATGTAGTAACTCCTGATGGGTTAAATAAAAGACGGGTTGGTAGAACGAACACGTGATCAGCAGATCAGTGCCGCGTTTTTTTGTTGTTTTCGACCATCTGACACTATTCCACGGTTTGAAGCTCCGTTGCACCACCTGCCGTCTGCCTGGTCAGGCAAACGTAAGATGCATCGACGGGTTTTCCGTATTCCATGCGAATGAAGTCTTTGCGATGGGCGCAGATGGTCAATCCTGTGTTTTCTGCAGCATTCTCGATGTGTGATGGATGATGCACGTAGCGGCCGTTGTCTGTGAGTTGAAAACTGCCCGATTCGGCACGCTCGACAGAAAACGCGATCCAGCCACCTTCGGAAAGCCGATCTTTGGCGAGACGCAAAACCGGCGAAAGATCACCAAAGTAAATGAGCGTATCGCAGGCGATGATCAGGTCGAATTTCTCGGTAGCACCTGACAGCCACTGCGTGACTTCGGCCTCGTGAAGTTCGTCATAGATGTCTCGCGATCGAGCGTGTTCAAGCATCTCCGGAGACAAATCGATTCCGACCAGTCGTTTCGCTCGATTCTGAATCTCCAGCCCAAAGAGACCTGTTCCGCATCCGAGATCCAGCACGTTCAGATCATCTCGATCGCCAATCGCGGCATCAACGACGGCATGCAAGTGTGATGGACCCTCATATCCGAGTTCGGTACACATGTTGGATTCGTAGAAGGATGCGAACCTCTGGTACAGCTGCTGAATGCACTCGTCGGGCACTCTTTCAGGCGGTTGTTCGTCGCGCAGAGATGTCAGCAGGTGCTGAACCTCGGCGTCATCGGGAACGAGTTGCAGGTATCGTTCATAGGCATCTCGCGCCGCTTCGCGTTTACTCAGCACATGAGCCAGCTCGCCAAGTTCTCGCAGTTGGTCTGCGTCATTCGGCAGCAGCGCAACGGCGTGTTCACGACAAATGTATGCCGCCAGAATAAGGCCGTCTTCTCGCAGCTGATCCGACTGTCGAGACAGTTCGTCCGCCGACATTGTCGATGCTGAAACCTGCTCGGCATCGTCCGCGTCGACCAACAGCACGGCTGTCCTGGCTTCCGCAACCCAGGCGACAACAACGGACTCCGTGACTTCCGGAACGACCTGCGATGTGAGTTTCGCGATGTCCGCCACGCTGCGATTTCCGTCGCAAAATTCCAGCAACAGCGCGGCCACCGGGTTCAGTTCATGAAGCCGATTCCCCTCAACGTCGTAGACCAGGTACTGGTCAGAAACGAGTGAAATCAGCATTCCCGGTTTCAGTCGCGGCCTATTCATTGAATGCACTTTTGGGTTGGTAATGTTCAGGAGAAGGCAGATCATCTTTCGGATCTTTGCTGCCAACCGCCTGCAGCATGGCGGCAGAGTGTGATCAATCGCGTGGCGTTTGAGTAGTCTGCGGAAAAAAGTTGTGCCTTTAACGCGTTGGTTTAGGAATTCTCCTGTGAATGCCAATTCGGATTGAGGATTCTCAGACGGCGGTGGTCCCGACTGAACTGCAAAGCTCATGAATCCGCGTACCGATTGATTCGCGGAGCAAGCTTCAGATTGTCATTCGGTTTCTGGAGTTAGCTCGGCATATGTGGCGGCTTCCGCGTTGTATTTTTGGAAAGGGC
>CAYZYB010001451.1:0-1655 GCA_964481505.1 uncultured Planctomycetaceae bacterium
GCCTCAAACGGCCTAACTTCATTGGTTGAAGCAGTGGCTGACGTCCTGCGATCTTCAGCACGCGTTACCATCAGAATGTCGTCAGCCGTTGATTCCGTTTTTCGTGATGGAGCCCACGGCTGGCAGGTTCGGCCAGCGGCCGAGCAGGCGGAGTACTTCGACGGTGTGGTGGTCGCATCAGCGACACACAAGGCAGCGGAAATTCTGAAGGCCGACGAGCTTGCCAGCTTGACGGACAGCTTGAAGCAGATTCCGTATGCATCCAGTGCCCTGGTGGTTTCCGGGCATCGGCTTGCAGACTTTGAGCACCCGATGGAAGCGTTCGGTCTGGTGATTCCGCATGCGGAGGGGCGTCGGATTCTGGCAAGTTCGTTCACCAGCAGAAAGTTTCCCGGCCGAGCTCCCGAAGGGCATGTGTTGCTGAGAACTTTTGTTGGCGGTGCGATGCAGCCGGAGCAGTTGGAGTTCACTGACGCGGAAATTTCTGCGATGGTGCATGACGAACTGACTTCGATTTTCGGCATGAAGTCAGCGGCCCTGTTTAGTCGCGTTGTGCGGTACAGGAATGCGATGCCACAATATCATTTGGGGCACGTTGACCTGGTCGATCGCATTGAAAAGCTCACGGCCGAATTGCCCGGTTTGGAACTGGCGGGCAACGCCTATCGCGGCGTGGGAATTCCGGACAGCATCACCAGTGGTCGCGCGGCTGCCGAAAGATTGATGGCGGGAGTCTCACCATGAAGCGACTGTGGTGCCGATTTGTGCTGGTCGGGCTTGCGATGTCGCTGCTGCTTTCGAGTATCTCCTTCAGTTTGTCGGTCTCACAAACGATGGTGTTCCGCCAAACGGTTCCTGGAGCCGCCGTAAGCGTTCATTGCAACCAGGAAGGCTGGTTGGTTCATTTCAACCTGGCCGCCAGCCGCTTCCGAAGCAAATTCGAAGTGTTCGGACCGCGACATTCCGACAACACCTGGGAGAAAGCAGTCGAAGATCTTGCGCCCACATGGATCGGATCTGCCATCGTCTATGCCAAATGGGGACCAGCAGAACTCCCATATATACTCTTTGGCGTGAAGCACTTCGTCATGATCCCCGGACTGGCGATTGCCACGTTGCTGTACGCACTCTGGTTTCGTCGGCGTTGGAAAGACGACACCACAGACTAATATCATCGGGACATCGATTGAACTCCACGACAGCTCAGAATCGTCCTGGAATTAGATGTTAGAGAGTCGCTGATCGCTCCGCGATCAATGCGTTGGATCGCGGAGCGATCCACGCGAGTAATTCCCAGGACGGTCCTTACTCTCAAGCTCCGTCTTTCTCCCGGTCGTGGTGGCATGGAGTTCCGGCACAGCACGTCGTGTGCATCAAGCAAACACTCCCACTCGCAAATGTGTTTCCTGCTCGACCTTCTCGGCAATGTTTTGCAACTGCTGCTGAGACAACGCCGTTACAAATGATTCGGCGGGTTGGCGGGCGACGGTGTAGATCTGAATCAGTTCCAAACGACCACCGGCAGCGGTGACTTCGTTCAGCCGTTCGCAGAAGGCCGCGATCTCATTGTCGTCCGGTGGGACGCCATCGACATTCATAAACAAACTTTGAATCACCAGTGGACGGATCGTTGCCGCTGCCGTGATGTTGTTCAA
>CAYZYB010001452.1:0-1655 GCA_964481505.1 uncultured Planctomycetaceae bacterium
ACATAGCTGTAGTCTTCGTCGTTGCGTTTTGCTTCGCCTTCTTCGGTCTGGTGTTCGATTCGAAAATGACCGCCGCACGATTCTTCTCGATCCAGGGCGTCGATGCACATGAGTTCCCCGAATTCAAGGAAGTCCGCCACTCGCCCGGCTTTCTCAAGGCTTTGATTCAGTGACTCTCCGGATCCCAGAACTCTGACATCCTTCCAGAATTCATCACGCAGGTCACGAATTTCCTGAATGGCCTGTTCGAGTCCGGCCTTGCTGCGAGCCATGCCGCAGTGCTCCCACATGATATGCCCAAGGGCGCGATGGAAACTATCGACTGTGCGAGTACCGTTGACTGCCAGCAATTTGTCGATGCGGTCCTGAGCGTTCTGCAGGGCTTCGACGCACGCCGGATGGTCTTCGGGAATGTCAGGCAGGTCAGCTTTGGCAAGGTGGTCGCCAATCGTGTACGGAATAACAAAGTAGCCGTCGGACAGCCCCTGCATCAACGCGCTGGCTCCCAGTCGATTCGCTCCGTGGTCAGAAAAGTTGGCTTCCCCAAGGACAAACAAGCCAGGCAGATTGCTCATCAGGTGATAGTCGACCCACAATCCGCCCATCGTGTAATGCACGGCGGGATAGATCTTCATCGGCACCTTGTACGGATTTTCTGCTGTGATCTTTTCGTACATGTGGAACAGGTTGCCGTATTTTTTGCGAACGGTGTCTTCTCCATCACGCACAATGGCATCGCGGAAATCAAGGTACACAGCAAGACGAGTCTCGCCGACCCCATATCCCGCGTCGCAACGTTCCTTGGATGCGCGAGAAGCCACGTCTCGAGGTACCAGGTTACCGAACGACGGATAGCGACGTTCCAGGTAGTAGTCGCGATCTTCTTCAGGAATTTCTTCCGGCTTGCGATCGTCGTCTGGATCTTTCGGCACCCAGACGCGGCCGTCGTTTCGCAGACTTTCGCTCATCAGTGTTAGCTTCGACTGATAGTCACCGCTGACCGGAATGCAGGTTGGGTGAATCTGCGTGTAGCACGGATTTGCGAAGTACGCGCCGCGTTTGTGGCAACGCCAGGCTGCGGTCACGTTGCAGCCTTTCGCATTCGTCGACAGGTAGTAAACGTTTCCATAGCCACCGGTACACAAAACAACGGCGTCTGCGGTGTGAGTTTCGAGTTCTCCGGTCTTCAGATTGCGGACCACGATTCCGCGAGACACGCCATCAACCGTAATGAGGTCCAGCATTTCGCGTCGAGCGAAAATTTCGATCTTGCCGAGGTTTACCTGTCGCATCAATGCCTGGTAGGCTCCCAGCAACAGCTGTTGGCCGGTTTGGCCGCGACAGTAGAACGTTCGCGAAACCTGAGCTCCCCCGAAAGATCGGTTGGCCAGGGTTCCGCTGTATTCGCGCGCGAACGGAACGCCCTGCGAGACACATTGATCGATGATGTTGTTGCTGACCTGAGCCAATCGGTACACGTTGGCTTCGCGCGCTCGATAGTCGCCACCTTTGACGGTGTCGTAGAACAGTCGCCAGATACTGTCGCCGTCGTTGGGGTAATTCTTGGCGGCGTTGATACCACCCTGAGCTGCAATACTGTGAGCTCGACGCGGACTGTCCTGAAAACAGAACGACTTCACGTTGTAGCCCAGTTC
>CAYZYB010001453.1:0-1653 GCA_964481505.1 uncultured Planctomycetaceae bacterium
GTGTATGGGAGTTCGAACATCTCATTTGCTGCTTTCAGATCGAGTTCGACGGCGAATTTCGAAATTCCGTACGGATCTTCAGGGCAGGGTACCGTTTCTTCGCTCATGGGAACCTGTCCAGCGCCATAGACTGCGATCGAGCTGGTGAAAACGAAGTGACGCACGTTTGTTCGCACAGCGGCGTTGATCAGGTTCACGCTGCCAACGAGGTTGTTTTGGTAATTGAAACGTCGGATGAAGTGACTTAAACCTTCGGCTGCGTAGGCTGCCAGATGAAAGACGAAACGAATTGAGGAAGCTTCGAACAATTCGTCGATCGTTTTTGGGTCAATGATGTTTATCTGACGGAATTCGACGCGCGGATGAACAGGAAGATTTTCGATGAATCCGCCCGACAGATCATCGATCACTAGAATCGACAGGTCGTCGTAGCGGCTGTCATCCAGCAGAGCTCGCACGACGTGCGACCCCAAAAAGCCGGCTCCACCGGTTACCAGAACATATTTCTTTGACTGATCGGACATTGACGGTTCCATTTCCACTTTGACTACCTTTGCTGTCGAAGATAGTATCACAGCCTGTAACAAAGCTCACGCTTAACTCAACGCTTCCATTCGAAGGCGACGCTATGAGTCTATTACGCAGCATCTGTCTGCTCACCCTGGTTTGTTCAACGATTTCTGCTTCTGTTGAGGGGGCACTGAAGTCCACGAAGGTGCCGCGATTCGATGTGGCCGTTAAAAAGGCGGTCGGTTACCTCGAAACAAACGCAGATCAAGTTGGCGAACAGGAAAAGACACTTGTTGCGTACGCCATTCTGAAAGCGATGAAGCCGGAAGATGGGCCCAAGCATCCTTTGGTGCGTGCCGGGCTTGAAGTCGCCAAAGAGCGCGCGACCGCCAAAGCATACCGGGGTTACGATCACATTTACTTCGCGGGTGTCGACGCAATGTTACTGGCAGACACTGATGCTGACCTGTATTTCAACGAGCTTCAGCAAATTGCGGGTTACGTCAGTGCAGCCATACGCAGGGACGGGTCCTGGAGCGATTCGCCGCAGGCTCCGGGTGATGTGAGTATGAGTCAATATGGATTGCTGGCGCTGTGGGCGGCTCAGCGAGCGGGCTGCCAGATAAATCCCGAGGTGATCGACCGTGCGGCTTCGTTTTATCTCAAAGGGCGAAATCGTGATTCCGGTTGGGGGTATCGCCCTGGTACAAAGCAAGGTCCCGGAGCTGGCGCTTCGACACACAACATGACGCTTGCAGGTGCTGGCACGGTCGCCGTCGCACGCACGATGCTGCATGGTCCCAAGGGTCTCAAGAAAGAAGAAGCCCCGGTTGAAGAGACGGCGAAATTTGGTGTCCTGCAGAAGGCCAAGCCTGTTGGCGCAGCGGCCACAGGAAAAGGCGGTGCGTTCCCAGGATACAATGCCCAAAATAGCGTTCAATCGCTGGACGATGCTGTGAATCGAGGAATTAGCTGGAGTGATGCACGGTTCCAGCCTGTCAGTAAGGCGGCGCATAAGATCTATTTTTACTACGCACTCGAACGTGCTTCTGCGCTCGCAGATTTGAAAGAGGGCTGGTACACAGCCTACGGCGATGGTCTGTTGACGCTACAGGGGCCGGACGGAGGGTTTAATACACACTC
>CAYZYB010001454.1:0-1652 GCA_964481505.1 uncultured Planctomycetaceae bacterium
GTGATAAGGCTGCGGAAGACACAGGTCCGTCCGCCAGAACTGTTGACTACGAACTACACGAAGGTATCACCGTTTAGCACATTTCGATTGGTCGGAGTCACGCTTCGTTCCGGAACCGGTGGGGGCTTCAAAGCTCGTCAGAATCCCACGTTCAACACCGTGGAACGAAGGCCCTCTTTCTGTCGCTCAACAGACTCTGGCGACAGAGCGATGCAGAACTCGTTACTGATGTTGAATATTTTCCTGCACTTTTGATTGGTGCTTCTTCTTATCTTGATTACGCAAAAATGAAAAACACTCCCAGCGACTACAAGCCCGATGGCAAAACCGTATTGATTACCGGCGGTACTGGATCGTTTGGAAAAACGATGGTCCGTCACCTTCTCGATCGCGGCTACGAAGAGATTCGAGTTTTCAGCCGTGACGAATGCAAACAGGAAGAACTTCGAGTCAACCTGTCGGAGCCGCGGCTAAAGTTCCATATCGGCGATGTCCGCAACCTCGCCAGCGTCGAATCGGCCATGCACGGCTTTTACCTTGTGTTTCATGCTGCGGCGCTCAAGCAGGTCCCATTATGTGAATTCTTCCCGATGGAAGCCGTCCAGACTAACGTCGTTGGCAGCCACAACGTCGTCCAGGCTGGAATCAAAGCAGGCGTCGAGTGTGTTGTCTGTCTGGGGACTGACAAGGCCGTTTATCCGGTCAATGCTATGGGTATGACCAAAGGGCTGATGGAGAAAGTTGTACAATCTTTCGCTCGACAGCTCGACCCAAAGCAAACACGCGTCTGTTCTGTCAGGTATGGCAACGTGATGTGTTCACGCGGCTCTGTCATCCCGTTGTTCATGAAGCAAATTCGTGAAGGAAAGCCACTGACCCTGACCGACCCGGAAATGACGCGATTTATGCTTCCCCTTCGAGACTCTGTGGAACTTGTTGAGTTTGCCTTTCAGCACGCGGAACAGGGCGATGTCTTCATCAAGAAAGCTGCCGCCTGTTCTCTACGAGTGTTAGCTCAGGCGTTGATGGAATTGTTTGAATCAGATGCCGAAATCGTTTCTATTGGTGTGCGACACGGAGAGAAGAAACATGAAGCTCTGGCAAGCTTAAGTGAAATCAGACGCAGCGAAGATATGGGTGACTTTATGCGGATCCCGATGGATGATCGCAACCTGAACTATGCTTCGTTCTTCACCAAAGGGGAGCCACGAGAATGTGAATTCCTTGACTACTCATCCGACAACACACAGCAGCTCGATGTTGAAGGCGTCAAGCAGCTACTGCTGTCTCTGCCAGAAGTCCAGGCGGAACTGGCTGATGCCGGCATCGCAATCGTCTAGGTTTTCACTCTTAATCAAGCACTCTTTTAGGTACTTTTGGAGACGTGACCGTTCGTAAAATACTGATTACCGGCAGTGATGGGCTTCTTGGCTGGCACACGCGTGCTTTCTTTTCTGTCCGCGAGGACACAGAAGTATCCGTCGCAAACCGAGCGGCCTTTAACTCTGATAAGTTGGCATCTCTTTGTGCCAGCGCCGACGCGATTATTCATCTTGCTGGTGTCAATCGGGGCACCGACGCCGAGGTTGCTACGAATGTCGATATAGCCGACAGGCTCGTGCAGGCCTGCGAAGAAACAGGCAGTACTCCGC
>CAYZYB010001455.1:0-1651 GCA_964481505.1 uncultured Planctomycetaceae bacterium
CTGGAAACCATGGCCACCGGTGAATGGTGGAACATCAAACCCAACAAACGGCGCAGCATGAACCTGAACGTCGAACGCGATCAGGTCGTCGCGTTCGCCGTCTACACACACGATCACGGCACGCTAAAGTTGACAGCTCAGTTGTTTCCGCTGAAGCCCGACGAAGCCAAAACCGTCACCCTGGAATTTAAAGACGCCGGAGCGTGGAAACGGGTCGCCGAAGAACGAGTGATTGAACTCGGCTGGAGCGCCCACTTTCGCATCGACGACTGGGACAATTCGAAAAATGTTGCCTATCGAGTTCGCCACGGCGCGAACGCGGCGTTCGAGGGCTTAATCCGCAAAGACCCGATCGACAAAGACGTGATCGTTGTCGGCAACATGTCGTGTAACAGTTCACGGACACCAGGGCCGCGGCCAAAGATGATCGACAATCTCAAGAAGCTCGATCCCGACCTGCTGTTTTTCGCTGGCGACCAGTCTTATCACCACACAGAACACACGTACGGCTGGCTGGAATTCGGAATGCAGTTTCGCGATCTGCTGAAGGATCGCCCGGTGATTACGGTTCCCGATGACCACGACATCGGTCAGGCGAATCTCTGGGGCGAAAACGGCATTCGTGCCACCACCATGGCCGGTCCAAGTGGCGGATATTTCTTCCCGTCAAAATACGTCAACATGGTGCAACGCTGTCAAACGTGGCACCTGCCGGACGCTTACGATCCCACGCCCATCGAACGCGGCATGGAAGTGTATTACACCGACCTCACCGTTGGCGGAATCAACTTTGCGATCATCGAAGACCGCAAATTCAAGAGCGGTCCGGAAGGCAAAATCCCAAAGATGGGCCCGCGTCCGGACCATATCAACGATCCAAAATACGATCGCGCGGCCGTCGACCTGCCGCAACTCAAACTGCTCGGCGATCGCCAGCTGGAATTCCTGAATCAGTGGAGCCAGGACTGGACGGGTGCGGAAATGAAGTGTGTGCTTTCGCAAACCGCTTTTTGTGGTGCTGTGCATCTTCATGGCAGCGAAGACAACCGACTGCTTGCCGACCTGGACAGCAATGCGTGGCCGCAAAAAGGAAGGAACAAAGCTCTGCGAGAAATCCGTCGCGCCTGGGCGCCGCATTTATGTGGTGACCAGCATCTGGCTGTTTTCGTAAAACACGGCATCGACGAATTCAACGACGGTCCGTTTGCGTTCACCAGCCCCGCGATCGTCAACACCATCTACGGACGCTGGTGGTGGCCGGAAGATGAAGCCGCCGGACCGAATCCGGTTCCCGACAGCCCACTGCCGTGGACCGGCGATTTTCTCGACGGACTCGGCAACCGTATTTCGATGATGGCGTACGCCAATCCGCCGAATCGCAGAGACGAAAAACAGCGCGGCGACGGATTCGGCATCGTGCGGTTCAACAAAAAGACACAGAAGATCACCGCAGAATGCTGGCCTCGCTTCGCCGACGTGGCAGACGGTGACGAACAGCAGTTCGCGGGTTGGCCAATCACGTTCGATTATCGAGACAACGATGGCCGCGATGTTGCGGGCTATCTTCCGGAAGTCGTCGTCACTGGCACAGAACGACCGGTTGTCCAGGTGACCGAAGAAGCAACGGGCGAAATCCTCTACACCGTGCGAG
>CAYZYB010001456.1:0-1644 GCA_964481505.1 uncultured Planctomycetaceae bacterium
TCTTGCTGGAAATTTTGTCATCGTAGAGGATCTTGATTCCCAGCTGCTTGCTGACGCTGTCAACAAACGCATCAAGCTGCATGGCGCCAGGAAAGTTCTGCAGGGAATTTCCAGCCTGGGGACGCTGCACTGGCTGTGCGCGTGCCGGCTCCATCCACGACGTGAGCAGGCAGAAGAACAAGACTAGGAGAATACGCCACCACATTGATTGGACATGCCATTGCAAAAAAGAGAGATCCAGATAGCCACTCTTTCAAAAATACCCCTTAAGGCAAAACAACGTCAATCCACGGATCGGAGACGGAGTGAAGATCTGGCCAGTTTTTGCGACACAGCATCAGATGTCCGGCAGAAATGTGACGCCTCGCGTCGGTTCAGCATGCTTTGCGGCTGTAAGAAAACGTCCCCCCACTAATCCCCCCACTAATTCGTGAAATCTGCGTTTCAGCAACGCGTGGTCGAAGCCTGGCAAAAAACAAAAGCCCCGGAAAACCGGGGCCTTTTGAAGCATCAGAAACGCATAAGGAAAGCAGTAAGAACTCTTAATCAGTAGGTTCAAGGTTCGAGTCCTTGTGGAAGCATTTCGCAAAAGAACTGCGAGTTATGGAATCTCATGTCCGGCTTCGTGCAAAGGGTTGACCATCCCCGAACGATTCAGCTTCCTCGGTTGAATTGAGATCTGTTTGCCCTTGGTCATTCGCGATTGAAAACGGCAAATAGATGACGAAGACACCGCGTCAGTTATGCGGGGTGTCATGCTTCAGGGGTGACCGTCCGGTTGCCAAGCACTGTGACCGCTAACGTTTCTCCCCGAACGATCGTTGGAATGGCGATTGCGAACACCGGATCCGTAACGCTTGAAGAATGGGCGACTGTGGAGCATTGCTCGTTGGTGGCAATGACGGGGGAATTCAATGCACAGCATTTCGCCTGAAGAGTCTCTGAAGTAGCTTGAACCTGTGACAGTCGGCTAGCCAGTGTGGGGATACCATCAACGACTTCGACGGTAAGTTTCAGGCCATTGCCGTTGTTCTTCCAAACCTGAACCATGGAGAACACCGGGGTCGCTTCGCCATTCATCAGAAGGAAAACATCATTGGTCAGGCTTCCGGAATCTGTCAGCGGGATCGCTACCGCTGATGTTAGTTTTTCGGCAGACAGCGCGGTGCCCCGGACAACGTTCGCATCTTCGTGAAAACGAGTCGTTGCATACGGTCGAAGTCGTTCGGCGGCGACTCCGGCGAGCCCTTCCCCCAGTGGCAAATGAATAAACTCGCTGAGACGGCGGAGCTTTTCGCAGTTGACGTAGGTGCCGTTCGTGAGTGTCAGGTGTTCCGTCCGTGGATCGATTCGCCACGATTCAAAGGCAGCCGTTACACTCCGGCGCGCATCCAGAAGCAGCACAATCACGGCGGCGATTTTTCGGTTTCGAAAGACAGGTACACCAACGGCCGTGGTTATACCAACAGCATCGGCTGCTGAGCGGCGAAGGAAATTTGAGTTGATCAGTTCTTTCAGGAAGACAGGGGCTCGATTTTCCCAGACCTGTCCTGGGAGTCCTTCCCCCCGACGGAACGTGACGCCTTCAGATGCTTCGTCAAAGTTCACAGAATCGCGGTACACACTTTGATCCAGGCTTAGCAC
>CAYZYB010001457.1:0-1642 GCA_964481505.1 uncultured Planctomycetaceae bacterium
GAGCCACGCTTCTTCTGTCGGCGATCACGATTCCGTTGCGTCTGTGATTGAAGCAGTCGAGGCACCCACGGTGGAACGCACGCGACTGCCTTTCGATGCTGAGGAGGTTCGCGGGCAGTTTCCGGCGCTGACGCAAACCCTGGATGACGGATTGCGGCCGGTATTTTTGGATAGCGGAGCGTCTGCTCAAAAGCCGCAGGTCGTGATCGATAAGGAACGCGAAGTCGAGGAGCAGTATTTCGCCAATGCGTTTCGAGGACGGTACCGCTTCGGTGCTCGCGTCGACGAAGAGATTGAAAACGCTCGCCAGCAGATTGCGTCATTTATCGGAGCGGCCACCCCACAACAGGTTGCGTTCACACCTGGTTGTACAGCGTCGTTGAGTATGATTGCATTCGGATGGGGAATGCAACATGTGCAGCCAGGAGATGAAATCCTCATTACAGAAATGGAGCACCACGCCAACTTTGTTCCGTGGCAGCAACTGGCCATCCGCACGCAGGCGAAGTTGAAATTTATTCCACTAACAACCGACGGTCGGCTGGATCTTGATAAATTGGACAGCGTGCTGACATCCAAAACACGAATTGTCGCCGTGACAGCGATGTCCAACGTACTGGGGACAGTCAATCCGATTGCAGAACTTGCTCGGCGCGCACACGACGTCGGAGCGATCATTGTTGTCGATGGTGCTCAAAGTGTTCCCCACATGCGCACCGATGTTGTGGCTGATGACGTGGATTTTCTGGTGTGTTCGGGCCACAAAGTCTACGGACCGACGGGAGTTGGAATCCTGTACGGCAAAGCCAATCGTCTCGACGAAATGGAGGCCACCGTGTTCGGCGGTCACATGATTGCACAGGTTCACAAAGACCATTCCACCTGGGCGGCAGCGCCAGCAAAATTCGAAGCGGGCACACTGCCGATCGTGCAGGCCATTGGTCTGGGGGCGGCCGTCGAGTGGATTGAGCAGTACGGCGTTGAGGCAATTCATCAGCACGAACAGCATTTGCTGAAGGTTGCTACAGAACGATTGCTGCAGTTTCCGGGTTTAACAATCTACGGTCCTGATCTACCGCACAAAGGGGCGATCATTAGCTTTCGTATCGACGGACTGCATCCGGAAGATTTGGCCGTCATGCTGGACCGCAAGGCTGTGATGACGCGTCACGGGCATCATTGCACGATGCCACTGCACGACCTCCTGGGTGTGAGCGGGACGACCCGCGTTAGTTTCGGAGCGTACAACACCGTGGAGGATGTCGATCTGCTGGTCCAGGCGATTCAGTTTGCGATCGAGAAGTTGCCAACGAAGTAGACCAACAACCAGCGTCGGTGCTTCGCGGTCAGTCTTCGGAGCCGAAACCTTCAGCGTCGGATGCATTCAAATACCCTGCAGATGATTCGAAGAACTTGCGACGTCGCGCTGGTGTGTCCTGGTTCTGCGTTGCGTATTCTTCGAGATCTTTCAGGTTCGCCTGACACATTCGGCAGCCGACTGTCAGTAAATGAAATTCAACGTACTGCGACTGATCTGTCGGCAGCGTTTCCAGCAAATATCCGCCCAATTCGCTCCGTGACGGACAGCTAATACCTGCTCGCTGCCAGATTTCGCCAACGCTGTGTCCTCCCTGATCGCGGT
>CAYZYB010001458.1:0-1635 GCA_964481505.1 uncultured Planctomycetaceae bacterium
GACGTTACGTTCTTAAGTTGTCTTGGAGAGAGTTCGGTTTGCTGGCTGTCTGCACGACGTTCCATTGACGACTGCAGTGTGATGAGTTTCGAAATGAGCTGTTCTGTTTGCGGCGCGGTATCCCGTTCGACAGCCCTCGTCGAAATCTGGTCGATCGTCAGTTCGAACTGTTCTCCCTGCCCCATAAAGACATCCTGCTTTGCTGAGATCAGCAGGCCGGAATCAGTCGCGGCCGTCAATTGTTGTCGACGTCCTCTACGCTCTTTGGCATCGATTTTCCACACGGACTGCTCGTTAATGCTTGCCATGTCGACGATATCAAACGTCCAGTCGCCGGATTTCCATGAACTTCCTTCCGCAGCTCCGGCAGGAAACTCCAAACGCAAAGGCGGCAGGGGCAGGGTGTATGCACTGCCATCGTACTTGTAGACCAGGTGCGGTCCAGGTTCCTTTGTGGTCTGTAGCTGCCCGAAGCTTTCCGGCCACGGTGACCCATCGCGATCTTCTTCAATAACGCTGAAGAAGGCCTGGTCCGCGCTATTGAGAACGAGGACTTCGAATTTCCGGAGCGTCAATGGCTCGCCGGATCGGTCGGGCTGGTGAAGTGAACCAGTGAATCGAATTTCCTCCACGTCGGCTGATTTGGCAGCTGGTGAAGCAAGGGCTACCAGTCCGGCAGTGAGCGAACAAAAAAGCAACTGGCGCATCGCAAACTCTGACCTTGAAGGCGTGAGGATGTTAAAGGGGAAACATCGCATCTGGCCGCAATTGGCTCAGGCGGGCCCTGCGTATGCCTGCGAAACACCCAAAACAGTCAGGAATGCTCCCACATTCCGCCCCCTTCCGCAATGGGGTGAAGTGTGTTTGGCCATTTCTGAAGATGCAGCGGCACACGAGAGAATAGGCTTCGCATCGAAATTGCGTCTTCGGCTATACTATCTGCTGGCGATGTTTGCCTTTTGAGGTGAGATCGTTCCCGTCATTATTTTCAAGCCGGTGTGCGGAATCGATTACCTTCGAAACACACGTCCGCCGTCTTCTTTTCTCGATCATCGATTCCCGTTTCGGGGCAATTCACTGCAGGAGTGTCGTCGTGTCTGAAGACGAAATAACTGTTGCCGGCTATCAGCTGAAAAACTGCGTTGCGAGTGGCAACACGACGCAAATCTGGGAAGTTGAGGTTCCGGGGTCACCGCATCAGCTGGCGATGAAGTTGATGCTGGACGATGCCCGCAAGATTTCTGCCGAAAAGGCGGTACTCAAGCACGAATACAAAATCGGCAAGATGATGACTCATCCGTCGTTTTTGCAGTTTCATGAAATAGAAATCAATCGCGATCATGCTTTCTTTGTGATGGACTTCTTTCGCTCTCCCAGCATGAAGACTCACATCACATCGAACCTGACTGCGCTGCAATCGGCTTTTAAGAAGCTGTCGGAATCGTTGATTGAAGCATTTGTGTTTATGCATGACACAGGTTGGCTGCACCGCGATATTAAACCGGACAACATTCTGGTCAACCGGGCCGGAGAAGCCCGTGTGATCGACTTCTCATTGTCTTCGCGCAGCAAGGGCAAGCTGGGGATGATGGTTGCCGGCAAGCAGAAGTCCATTCAGGGAACGCGAACCTATAT
>CAYZYB010001459.1:0-1632 GCA_964481505.1 uncultured Planctomycetaceae bacterium
CACTCATCATCTGCGGCGGCGAATTCGGTCGCACACCGTTTCGCGAAGGACGAACAGCTAAGAGCAAAGTACTCGGCCGCGACCACTTCCCCGATTGCTTTACCATGTGGATGGCGGGCGGCGGCGTGAAGGGTGGCCACAACTATGGCACAACCGACGAACTGGGTTTCGGTGTCGCCGAAAACAAAGTTCACGTCCATGACTTGCAAGCCACGATCATGCACCTGATGGGCTTCAACCACGAAAAACTCAGCTACCGATTCCAGGGCCGAGACTACCGACTAACGGATGTCCACGGCGAGGTTGTGCACGATATCATCAGCTAAGGGCGCTGCAGCTGATTAACCGCATAAACAACCGCTGGGTGCTTCTTAAAGTCGGCAGACGACAATAGGCATTTCGAGCCTCAAGTCCCATCAGCCCTGATGCTATCCGGCCCTGCATACCTTCCCGGAATTACCAAAATTCGCATCTAACGCTGGTTTTCCGCGAATCCCGGCCTCCGCGGGAAGTGCAGTTTGATTTTCGCTGTCTCCCGGCGATAGTGTCTCCCACAAACAGGCGACATTTCCCACGTTCAGTATGTGTTCCTTTCCACGTTATTGGCCCTATGTCCATCAAGAATTTCGAAGAAGCCCTGGGCTTTGTTTCCAGCGATTCCCCCGATAAAGAAAGACAATCTCGTCAGGAAATCGTTCGCTACATCAAACTGAAGCTGATTGCCAATGGTCTGCCAGTCGTTTCGGACGACGATGCAAACGCCAGCGAAATGGGTGCCGAACGAATTCTGAACACCTACCACCAGCGTCTCAAGCGACTCGATTCCGCGCGCTGCCCGGTAGACGCCAGAATCGAAGCGTTCCTGGAGCAACACTTTGAAGGTGTTGCGGATGCTGCTGACCTTCGCCTGCCGGACTCCACCTTTGTCCTCGACCGACACGGGATTGCTCGGGAACTTTCGCTGCCAATCAATGGCGACCACTTCAGCAACGAACTCGTCGATTCATATCGCGTCCACAACGGCGTGCTGCATAATCCTCGCCATGACCGCCGTACCACCAAGGGCACGTTCCATGTCGCTGAAGGCGGTCTCCCGATTCCTGCCGACAAAAAGTCTGTCCCAAAAATCACATTCACGAAGCTGTTCAAAGCGGCCATGAATCCACCGGAAGTTTCGACCGAACTTCCATTCACAGCAGACCAGTCTGAAAAAGCGAAAGCCATCGTTTCGCTGATGCTGCGACCGCTCGTGTGCCCTGAAGTCGGCGGATATTGCGAAGAAAAAACGATGGAAATTCGCTTCTTCGTGCCAGGTTCGCTGGTGAGTAACCTCGACTTCGTCGAATCCATCTTCGGGAACGCGGGCAATCCGTTTCTTCCCGAGCACGATGCCGGCCTGGATGTTGTGCACTGGAGCGGCCACACTGGCTGTGTCATTTTGGCGCCACATCTTTCTGACTTGACGAAAAAAGAAGTCGGACTGCCGCACATCGACGACGCAACGGAACGCCAAAAACGCGACGGGATGTGCTGGAAGTCTGAAGAAGAAAAATACAACGACGGCACGCCATTCAAAATCACTTGCCGTACCGAAGAAGGCGTCATTGTCACACTGATTGCCGACAACTATTT
>CAYZYB010001460.1:0-1627 GCA_964481505.1 uncultured Planctomycetaceae bacterium
TCAGGATGTCGTTTTTGGGGCTGAACGCCGAAACGAATTCTGGCATGAGCTCTCGGTCGGCGATCAGGTTAGTCAGCGTTACGAACTTGCACGGCACCACCACCGGTTTCAGCACCTTCGCCACTCGACCAAGCCGATACAAAACCACGCCGGGCGTTGCGCGAGCGAGAAGTTCGAGGCTGATGGATCCGCTGACCATAAAACAGCAGTCGGCCGCTTCGATGACTTCCGACGTCTTATCGACGAAGTATGTCATGTCCGCATCGACACCACTTTTCGTCTGCAATTGTCGACACATTTCCACCTGACTGTCGCGATAACCGCCCACGACCCAGCGAATGCCCGGAATTGCGGCGCTGACGCTGCGAACGACTTCTAACATCACCGGGAAGTTCTTATTGACCTCGTGGTCGCGTGAACCCGGCAGGATGGCGATCACTTTCTGATCATCGTCGCGGCGTTTGAGTTCATTCACCAAGCCTTCGTCCATTTGGCGAGTGGCGACTTCGTCAAAGAAAGGATGGCCCACCCACGACGCGTTTACGTTTCGTTGTTTGTACCATTCAAATTCAAATGGCAGACTGCAGATGACGTGATCCACCCATTTTCGAATGCGTTTAATGCGGTACGCGCCCCACGCCCACAACTGTGGCGGCATGTAATAGTAAACGGGAATTCCCTGCGCCTTCGCGGCTTTTGCGATCCACCAGTTGAAACCAGGGAAATCGACCAGCACAACGGCATCGGGAGGATTTTTGTCGAAGTGTTCTTCGGCTTGAATCACCAGTTTGCGGAATTTGAACACCAGCGGCAAAACCCGAGCCACTCCCATGACGGCCATTGTCGTGAGTTCGAAGTGCAGGTCGCAGCCTTCGTCACGCATGTGAGGTCCGCCGAACCCTTCCGCATGAAATTCACCGTGACGAGATTTGAGTTCCTGCATCAAATGAGCGGCATGCTGATCGCCGCTGGGTTCACCAGCTGAGAAAAAGATTCGCATTCAAGATCCATCCACGCGAAGAGTAAATTAGGGGCTTTCAATCAGCCTTATCACAGGATTGTCCCAGTTCCGCTTGATCTGGTCAACAGATTCACAGGTTTCCGGCTGTTCGTCGTTGACGCTGCAGGTTTCAGTCCATAGCATTGTTTGAAACTGATTCCTGGAGTCTTATTTTTAGGCAAAGTTTTCGTGTCAAGCGCGATTATTGCAATTCAGATTATTAGCATCTGCGATGATATCATCAGCAGAAAGATCTGACTTGCCTGAGGAAATCAGAACTTAACCATCACAAGCCCTCAGGTATCCTGAGGGCTTTTTTAATTTGCGGCTTGCAGGTCAGGATACCGCCTGACGGTGAGTGAAGACGTCGATAATCGAAACACCCACTCTCATCGGCAGACACCAACTGTGATTGGTACGCAGAAGCGTACCCTACTTTGAAAACAAACGACTATGTCCAGAATCCAGCTCTACGACACAACACTTCGCGATGGTTCTCAGGGAGAAGGCGTCAATTTCTCGTTGCAGGACAAGCTGATGATTGCGGTTAAGCTGGACAATCTTGGCTTCGACTACATCGAAGGTGGCTTTCCACTTTCGAATCCCAAGGACGAAGAGTTTTTTCAG
>CAYZYB010001461.1:0-1626 GCA_964481505.1 uncultured Planctomycetaceae bacterium
CGTCCTGGCTAATCAGCGCAGGAGCGATCAGTCCGATTACGAACACCATGCCGATGCATTGCGAACGCTGAAGCTGCAGCATCACTCCTTTCCAAAACACGGGCCGTGTTTCTTTCATCTTCTCTTCGTCGGTAGCACCACCAATATTGTTGAGTGCATCGACAACTTCGGGCATCGCTGATCGCGGTAAAGTTGCACGCAGAATCATGTGCACCTGTCGCGGTGAGATGTCAGACTGATTCCCGAGGAATTGTTCAAATCCAAAGATCAGCACGGCATACGCCAGTGGCGGCCCCCATACAACAAAAGCGATGCGACGTAACCAGGTGCTCTGCCAGGCACGACGAATTCCGATGCCAGCGACAACCGACCAGCGACTGCCGCCGGACTCTCGTTCTCCCTCCCATTCGCGGTATCCGAGGTTATGAATCGGCATTGCGTTTCTCCCGGACGGCCTTCAGGAAAACTTCTTCGAGCGATGACTGCGAAGGCGTCAGGTTTTGAATGCCGATACCTGCTTCTGCCGCTGCCGCCCAAATCTGCGGTGCAACCGTCGCCGTTTCTCCGCCGACACGCAATTGCTGGTTGTTTTGCAGTTCCACGGTCAGACCGAGGTGTTCGAGCCGCGTGGCAAACGCTGCACTGTCTTCGGCAAGATCAAGTGTGACGGCAGGGTTGGGCGAACGAAGCAGCGTTTGCAGCGGCGCGGCTTGCTTGAGCTGGCCGGCGGCGAGTATCGCGACGTGACTGCACACGACTTTGACGTCGGGCAGAATGTGAGTGCACAGGATGATCGACTTGCCGAATTTGTTTGCGAGGATGCCGATGCGATTCAGCATCGCTTCACGTTCTTCGGGATCGAGTCCCGATGTTGGTTCGTCCAGAATCAGCAGTTCCGGGTCATGCACGATCGCCATGGCGAATCGCAGCTTCTGACGCATTCCTGTGGAATAGGTTTCGACGTTGCGGTAACGTTCCTGGCCGATTCCGCAAAAGTCGAGAATTTCATGTCCGCGCCGCAGACCTTCCGTTTTTGGCAGGCACGAAAGGCGAGCGGCCACCTGCACGGATTCGATTCCGGATAGCCCGTGCATGTAGCAATCGTCTTCCGGCATGTAACCCACTCGCGCCCGGATATCAGCCGCGTCGGTTCGGATATCCTGTCCCAGAACACGTCCTTCGCCGGACGTGGTCCGCACAAGTCCCAGTAGAACCTTGATCAGCGTACTCTTGCCAGCGCCGTTGGGGCCCAGCAATCCGGTAATGCCTTCTTCGATGGACAGGTTAACTCCACGCAGCGCACGAAAGCTCCCATAGTCTTTCGTCAGGTTCTTGAGTTCAATGAGCGTTGGCATGAAGGACGAAACAGGTCAGCCGTAAAACACAATTTTCTATACCTCAGGAGACTAACAAGCCACGGACGAAACGCAAAACACAAAACGCCAAAGCCACATTGCTAAGAATTTTGTTCTCGGTCCGACGGAAACTCCTCAGCCGTTACAACGCCGCTGCGTAAAGACAAAATCTGCCCGGCGGATTCGTCTAAAAAGAATGATCCGATGGCTGTGTACCCGCGTTCGGTCTTTACAGAGGCCCAAATTTCTTTGTTGGGAGCAGTTTTGTGAC
>CAYZYB010001462.1:0-1622 GCA_964481505.1 uncultured Planctomycetaceae bacterium
GTCAATCTACCGGCGGCGGAAAGCCAACTCCCCATTTTCCAGTGTCCATCGACGCCTGAATCGCCCCGAATCATCGAAGCCATGGGATCCACGGAAGTCTCATCATCGAGATACACCGACCTGAGAGTCGCTGCTTGCGATTACAGCGCGATCTTCGAAACAAGAGGCGAAGACGAAGAAGACCTGAGAGACCTCCTAGCTGCTGCCTGGCACCCGCCGAGCGAGCCTGACTTTGGGATGGGTGCTGTCCTTCGAACTCAACCGGCAAGCCTGACTTCTATCGGCGATGGGCTGAGCTCCACCATCTTGTTGTTCGAACAAGCTGCCAAACCCGCAGAATACGATCGCCAGCGGAATGTTCGCATTCGCCCGATTCCCAGGGACGCCGAAGGCCCATGGGCAACATCTGAATCTGGATCAGTGTTCGAATATCAGGTCAATGAGTCAAATATTGATGGCCTTTACGGTTTTCATGTCGTTACCCATATCGCGCTATGCGATGGTTCAGTGCATGGATTGAGAGCCGAAACGGAAGAAGCAATCGTTGCGGCATTGATCACTCGAAATGGCCGGGAGATTTTCGACGCCAATGACTGGTAATCGGGCTGACAGCGTATTGTTTGGCAAATGCAAAAAAGTTTGACGCGCCCTCGCGTTAGGGTGAGTAGAAATCAATTCCTTCTCTTAAATGGCTGTCTATCATGTCTGAACATTTCGTTATTGCGGCTGTCCGATTCATCGTACTCAGCTTGCTGGGTTTTCTGGGGCTAGCTCCGTTTTCACCACCGGTTGCCGCCCAGGTTTTTGATTCCTCGCTGGTTTTTGATTCAGGGCCTAGTGACTCGGCTCTATTCACAACCATTTTTAACCTACCCGGGGACAGTTTGCCTCAATTAATTGGCAACAATGGAATACCGACACAGGTCAACGTCGGCCGCGGTGGCGCTGTCGGAGACAACGTCACTGCCAGCGGCACCGAGGTGAACATCAGCGGTGGCACCGTGGGGGATGGCTTCGGCGCCGCAAGGTTCAGTGAAGTTAATATCAGCGGCGGATCGGTGGGAGATAACTTTGCGGCATTTGTCGACGGCGGTGTGATCAACATCAGCGGCGGATCTCTGGGAGATCGCTTCACCGCCAGACGTGGCAGCACTGTGAACCTGTTTGGAAGTAGTTTTCTTCTTGACGATGTTTTACTAGACGACCTCGTTTTCGGCGAAGCGTTCACGATTTTTGACCGTGACGTGACGCTTTCAGGACTGCTTTCCGACGGCTCAGCCTTCAGTTTCGATCTCAACAGTAACTTTCTGACACAAGATCAAGACCGATTTGAATCCGGATCGACCCTGACAGTGACACTCACCTCGGTTCCCGAGCCAAGTTCGCTGGCCGTGCTTGGTTTAAGTAGTGTGATTTTCCTGGGTCGGCGTCGGAAGACTGCGTGATTTAGACGGACTAGCTCTTAGGACCGTGAAGATCCCATGTCACGGCGTCGAAACGAAAATGCGGGAAACGCACTTGAGACCACCCTGGGAATGCTCGACCGCTGGGGCGTGATCGAAGGCAACCTGCATCCGCTTGAAGTGGAAGTCGTATCCAATCTTCCGGACCATCTTCGCGAT
>CAYZYB010001463.1:0-1622 GCA_964481505.1 uncultured Planctomycetaceae bacterium
GGCAGGACGACGGTTGTTTGAAGGTGACCACGCCAAAGCTTCAGGCCGTTAAGGGGCTCGATAACGGCAAAACCGCGTTCTTTAATCAGTTGATTGCAGCCTTTCACGGGTGGAAGGATGCTCGCAACGATCCTTCGAAATCAATCACGTTTGGAGACGGTTCGCCATTGGATCCGGCAACGATGGATCGGGTGATTGAAATGGCAGAAGAGATCACGTTCGATGTGCCGTGGCAGGATGGCGATGTTGCATTAGTTGACAACTACGTGACGATGCACGGCCGACGTACGTTCGAAGGAACGCGAAAAGTTCTGGCTTCACTTGTGGCGTCGTAAGGCTCGGTTTTCAAAGCGACGCTGTTCGTGCTGTTTTCGTCACCTCGACCGAATGTAAATTGACATGACAATAAATGTTGGCCTGCTTGGAGCTGGTTGGTTTGGCCGCGAAGCTCATGTAAAGAATCTCCTGCGCCTGCCCGACGTCAACGTGGCTGCCGTTAGTAGTCGCAGTGAGGAAAGCCGAACGGCAGCCGTTGAACTTGTTGGGGATCAGCTTCAGGCGTTTGCAGACTGGCGAGATGTTCTTACCGTTGATGGGCTGGATGCGGTCATCGTTGCTCTGACGAATGATCAGCATCACGAAGCGGCGCTGGCCGCATTCACAGCTGGTAAGCACGTGCTGTGCGAAAAACCTCTTGGCCTCACGATTGGTCAGTGCAACGACATCATCGCGGCTGCAAATATGGCGGGGAGAGTATTGCAGGTGGGCCACGAAATGCGTCACCAGGGGCTGTATCAGAAGATGAAGTCGATGGTCGAAAGCGGTGATGTCGGCGATCCTCGAATCATGTGGTGTCGCGAATACCGCGGCCCGATGCGACCAGGCTGGCGTTCAAGCGAAAAGCTGACCGGCGGCATGTTGTTGGAAAAGAACTGCCACCACTTTGACTTATTCAACTGGATTCTGGACACGCCGCCGGTGCGAGTTTCTGCCTTCGGTGGAAAAGACGTCCTGACGGATCGCGAGCTGCTGGATAATGCTCAGGTGCTGGTCGAATACGAAGGCGGTCGCCGAGCGGTTCTGGAGATCTGCCTGTTCGCACCGACCGGTGGCGACTGCGAAATCGGCATCGTGGGGAGCGGCGGTCGTATCGACACCAAGAATCAGGCAATTCATCTGGAATACCATCGATTCGATCCAGTTGAACATATGTCGGAACAGGTTCCGGACCCGGACGACGAAGCCGGATTCCAGGACGCATCTGGCCGAGTGGACCGCGGCATCAAAGCGGAGCTTGCGCACTTTCTGGACTGCTGCCGCACCGGAGCGACTCCGTTGAACGACGGCCAATCGGCGCGGTTGAACACGGCTGTTTGCCTGGCCGCTCAGGAATCGATCCGTCGTGGTGAAGTGGTGACCATTGAGGAGGTGCTCAATACCGATACAACTTCATCAGCTGTTGGAGATTGATCGACTGACTGCCGCCGAAGCATCAGGCGACAGAGGAGTTGTCGTTTAGTGAGCAACCCCTATGAACCACCGCAGTCATTTGACAGTCCGCCTCCGCAGTCTGCCGGGTCTCAACGTGTTTCTGTAACCGTTTTTTCGCCGTTACCTGTGGT
>CAYZYB010001464.1:0-1622 GCA_964481505.1 uncultured Planctomycetaceae bacterium
CAGCAGACCACGTCGCGATGAGTGGTCTTTTTGGTTGTCTCGCAAATGTTCTGTCAGCACGTTGATCTGATGGGTCAGGCAGGCAATTTGGATCTGAGGAGACCCTGTATCGTTTGCACTCTGACCGTATTCACCACGAAGCTTTTGCTTCACTTCTGTACTAATCGCCATATTTTCTCTTCAATTGCTTGTAGATTCACCGGTGTTCCGGTGACAGCCATGCAGCGGGGTGATTGGTGGCCTAAAAAGACTGAAATCAGCCTCAGGAAACCTCCAATGCCCTGGAACGCCAACAATGGACAAACCAAAAGGGGGCTCAGGCGACACAACGTCTCCTGATATCAAGTGGCGGATTGTATCGTCGATCGACATTCAATCAATCGAGATCTCCGATTCATCGGTCAATGCACATTCCAATGGCCGTGAAATCGTGGATTTGCCAGTGTTTTTCCAGTTTTGGGCAGAATCCCGAATCGCAGACTCTGTGAAAACGCTACCAGTACCCCCATTGCTCGGTCTGAAGCACGTAAATGCCCAGTAACAGATTGGCTGTGGCATGCATCACGACACAGCCGGTCAGGCTTTTGAATTTCACTGCCAGCCAGTAAGTCAACAGTCCATAGATGAGAGCTCCCGAATAATCTGCCGACGAATGAGCTATCACAAACAAGCCGGTGACGACAACCAGACTCCGGACATGAAACGTCCCGAAAGGAACCTTCCAGAAGTCGCCTTCCGGGTCGACCAGGATTCGCATCAGGAAACTTCGCCAGAAGATTTCTTCAATCAATGGAACGACCAGAACCAACCGACAGAATCGCATTGCCAGAAACGCGGCGTAGATCGTGTCTCCATGAGTCCGCAATTCTGCAGGGTTATATCCTTCATCCCTCGCCGTGAAGCCTAAATACTGCCACCAGCCTTCGTCCATTTCCCAAAGCTGAAACAGGTGCCCAGGCAAAACCCAAAAAGCAATGCCGACGATGCCGAATGCAATTCCAGGCAGGATTCCGGAAGCCGGACGGAATTCGTAGTGCTTCCGCCACCACCACAAAGCAATCGCACAGGCAAACGTTTGCAGCGAATACATCCAGATCTGCGGTACGCTCCACCAGGCAGCGTCTGAATTGTTCGCGTCGGGAATTTCTATGCCGCAAAGGGCGAGAACATCGGGAACAGCGATGAGAGCCATGAAAATGACGAAGGGGCCTACGTGAGCTTTGGTTCGTGCGGCGTCGACGGCTGCGTTTGGTGGTTGAGTCATAAAGAACTGAGTCTGTCTTACTGATCAAGCAGGATACTGGAGCGGAACAACAGCCTCCGTGTTGTAATCTATCGACGTAACTCGATTTCGCTGTTAAGAATCCGTCAAAAAATCTGCCGCTGTGTGATATGCTGAAAGCTCTCCCAGCACTATGAACCAAGCGACGGCTGCGATACGATTGGCCGTCTGAAAACTCTGTGAGAACCCAAAGAGACCGTTGATATGGGGCTGGATAATCGGGATTACCTGAGAGACGAAGCGAAACGCTACGGTGGTGGCGGATTCGGCGGCGGAGGCGGTGGGGCGTCGTTCGGCGCTGAGACGCCCACATGCAAGAGGATACTGATCGTCACGATCG
>CAYZYB010001465.1:0-1621 GCA_964481505.1 uncultured Planctomycetaceae bacterium
GTTGTGACCAATTTCGCGAATCAAAGACTCAAGTTGCCGCCGGCACACCGTAAATGAAAGCGATCGTAAAGCCGTGAAGTACAACCGGTCAAAACTAATGAAATTTCTGATCACGATGATGACGATTCCCGTCATCATCGCGACAGGATGCATTGGTATTGGCGTGCGACACGCGCATGACAACGGCGAACATCACCACGGCCACAGCCACTCTCATTTTCACAGCCACACGCACGGCAAACACAGTCACTCACACAAACACGATCGTAAAACCGTTGAAATTCCTCATATTCATGTCGCAGTGTTTGGGATTGCGCTGACACTGCAGGTTCCATCCGATCACGAGTGCCAGAGGGCATCGTCGCGTGCCGTCGAAAATACATCGTCTGACGGTTTGTCTGGTGAATTTTCCGTCGACTTGCGTCCAGACGTGGCCGCGGACGGTTTGTTTCAGTTTCTGACTTTTGTTGAATCGGTCGTCCCGGAAAAGCTGCTTGCTTCCGGTGATGACGCCTCTGCCGTCAATTTCTTCGGAGTGCAGAGTCACTCCGGACGCTGTCGAGATATGCCACAAACACCACCTCCGGAATTCGTTTGAGTTTCCCCGACATCAGCCAGCTTTGTGCTGATTACAGCAACAGGGCGAGTATCCGTTGCGTTGCCTTTTTAGAAAGCAGTGACGTGATGCGCCGGGTCATACTCTTCAAATTCTTTTATCGAATCTATTTATTCCGGAGACCATTATGAAATCTGTTAGCAAACGAAAGTTAACTCGTGGGTTTACACTCATCGAACTCCTTGTCGTGATTGCGGTCATCGCGATTCTTATTGCACTGCTTCTGCCTGCCGTACAGCAAGCGCGAGAAGCCGCTCGCCGAACATCCTGTAAGAACAATCTCAAACAGCTTGCGTTGGCACTACATAACTATGAATCCTCGTTTCGAACGTTTCCGCCCGGATACATTCACAAGCCTGGTCCGGCGGGTTCTGCTGAGGAACTGGCTAATCATGCGGGGCTGGCGTGGGGCGCGATGTTGCTGCCACAACTGGAACAGACTTCGCTATACGAGCAGTTTGATGCCAGTGAGCCTATTTGGAGTACGGTGAATCTGACACCTCGCGAGACGTTTCTATCGGCCTTTCTTTGTCCTTCAGACCCTTATTCTGAGGGTGGTTTTGTTGTTCGCGACGCTTCGTCGAATCCTGTTGAGAGGTACTCCGCTGCCAGTTACGCGGCCAATTGGGGGCCATCTGATGCGACTGTCAATCTTGATGATACTCCAACGCAGAGTAGCGGGGTTTTCTATCGCAATAGTAAGACCAGAGTGCCTGACATCACCGATGGCCTGTCAAATACACTTGCGCTGGGCGAACGTACCAATGGTCCGATAGCCGGGACTGCGACGGCGGGAGGGCATCAGGTGTTCGAAACGGCATGGTCAGCGGCGGTTCGCGAAATCACTGACTTTGAAGACGATCACGGCCACATGGTTTTGTTCGAAACGCAGTTCCGCCCGAACCAACTGGGCGGTGATGACAAGGGTCTATCTGCGCCGCACGAAGGCATTGCGCAGTTCGCTTTGTGTGACGGTTCTGTCCGTGCCATTACAGAGAATGTCGA
>CAYZYB010001466.1:0-1621 GCA_964481505.1 uncultured Planctomycetaceae bacterium
CCCTTGCCGTGTCCGATTCGACCGCCTCGCACATCAAAGGCGACACCGGGAACCATAACGATGTCAACATCAGCCAGGCGGATTTGATGCTCTGCGACGTCCCGCAGCGACGGAATTGGTTCGAGAATTCCATACCGGTCGATTGCCAACTGGTCCATGTTGCTGAGTCGAAAAAGTTCCAGTTCACCGGCATCCGTACACCACGGCACGACGACGGTCTTCCCCAGAGACAGTGCCATCGTAATTCCGAACTGCGTGCGAACTTCGCTCCGCACATCAACATAAAACATCACAGTTTCCGCGACCGCGTATTCCGGCAGCGACATAAACGCCCCCACAATGCGGCGGCTGAGTTCGTCTTTGTTTTCCTGTCGTTTCCGATTCTCCAGCGCGCATTTGCGGAAATCGTTCTTCGTGGCGGCGCCGGGTGGATTTGGCATTGGTCTTGGTTCTTCAGGATCCAGTGGAGGTCACCTCATTGTAGCACGTGACTGCGGGCGGTGTGCCCCGGTTGTGGCTGCAGCAAATAATCCCCATGTTGCCATGACATGACCATTCGCTTGTGACGGGTATGGTGGCAAATTGTTGCATTTGCAATGGGCGGCGGGTTTGGACTGAGCTTGCGCAGGAAACCGCGGGGTTTTCTTGTACTTCGCTCCAACGCCGGACACGCTCTCCAACTTGGCAACTTTCTGCGACGACACCCTTGTGACAACTCCTTGTGTTTGAGGATTAAAATAGATATGAATAGGATATCAAGCTGGTAACAGCGTGGCCGATCTGCTGCATGCAGACACTATTCGAATGGATGATGGCGCCGCTGCGGTTCAGACGACAGTTAGAAGGTCAGCAGGATAGATTTCACTGCAGGATGTTACAGTTGCGGAGCGGTAAACCACGGTAGTCGCAAACAACCAGACCATGAATCGCATCGCCTTTGCTGATGCAGTCCCTCCTGAATCCAAATCGTTGAACAGAACCGACAGATCCGGAATTCGACCAATTCAAGAAAGTGAATCATGAAAAACGTTACGACTGCATATCGCAATCTTCCAGGGATGATGTTGGGGCTCGCTATCGCTATTGCAGTTGCACTTGCTCCCGTGACGGCATGTGCTCAGGAAACCAAAGAAAAGGAAACCAAAGAAAAGGAAACCAAGACAAAAGAAGCAAACCCCGAAACCTCAGAAGACAAAACGGCCGAAGAAGAACTCTTTCCTGTGCCAGAAGAAGCTTCTGCGATGGAATTGTTCGCTTTCTTCCAGAAGGTGAAACGAACGCCTCCGAAAGATCGCAGCAAAGGACGGGAACATCTCAAGCTGCAGGTCGAAGCGATTGTTGCAGGCGTCGACAAAATCATGACGTCAAAGCCTGAAATCGCTTTGGAGAAGCGAGCGATCACTGAAAAGCTTGGAGCCCTGAAAGCGTTGGGACGCTACTATCGAAAAGAATCCAGGCAACAGACAGCCGACTTCATGAAACAGCTGGAAGCAGATGAACGTCCCGAAATCGTGGCACTGTTGCAACAGCAAAAGATGATGGACAAATTGACAGCCATTCGGTCGATGCCAGTCGATGAACGTGCAGCGGCTATATAGCCGCTGCACGTTCATCGACTGGC
>CAYZYB010001467.1:0-1619 GCA_964481505.1 uncultured Planctomycetaceae bacterium
TTCGAATATCGCTTGCCGTCAGAATAACGCTCTCCGTTTTCGTCAGCGACCAGTACAGTCGCCCGTTTTGTGACGCGGTTGACAACGCCTTCTAACGAATGCCCTTCGAAGTCGAATCGTACGCGGACGCCCGGACGAATGCCGTATTGAGTCACAGCGACTTCGCGCGGGGTGATTAAGTCATGTCGATGGTCTCTGTGACCGAAGGTCCGCGAGGCGATGTCCTGAAAGCGACACAACGAGCAATTGGAATCGTTCCATACCAGCATTTCCATCAGGTGTACGAGCTCATGCTCCATGACTCGCATTAGCGCGTCCAGTCGCGAATCGCATTCGAGCCCCGTCACGGTGATGCTGCGTTCCGGATCCTGAAACGACTGAAACAATAACGTCGATGCGATCGCAATTTCATAGCGTGGCGGCGTTGTACCGCGAGCGTTTCCCCATCGGGTGGTTTTTCCACCAGCACGCGTCATGCGCGGAGCGAGACGGAAACTTATCTGTGATGGTTGCAGACTCTTGTGGATCAGACCGCTGAAGTAATGCTCGTCGTAAAGCTCGTACAGTAGCTGGATGTCTTCGTCATGAATCTCTTCGAAGTTTGGCCTGGTGAGATAGGGCGATGTGGCAAAGATATTGTCGGCGATCAGCTGACTGCGCAGGCGCCTTTCCGCGTCTGACGTCGACTCCCGACGCAATTGCTTTTCTAATCGTTTCGTTGATGAAGGGGGTGATTGTGACAATGCAAAAATCGTTTCCTGCGGCTGGCAATGTCTGATTGTTCCTAAAAACTGACCGATGTTCACAAGACGTTTCGTACGCCTGGTGCAACAATAGCAACACTCAAGGGATCGGCCAAGCAAAGCAGCAGTAGCCCCAACCCAAATGTCGAATGGCGCCAGGCACCTCTGCCGATCGCTGACAGGAAAATGACAACGGTCGCTGGACCGTTCAGACGGTGAATAAAACGTATGAAGGCGATTCAACTTCAGGAACCGAAGAAATTTCAACACGTTGAAGTCGACGCCCCCGGCAATCCCGGACCCGGCGAAGCCCTGGTGCGCACTCACAGAATGGGCATCTGCGGAACCGACATCAGCGGGTACCTCGGCAAGATGCCGTTTTTTAATTACCCCCTCATTCCTGGTCATGAGCTTGGTGTGGAGGTTTTGGAAGTCGGCGATGGAGTCAGCAATGTTGCTGTCGGCGACCGCTGCAGCGTTGAACCGTACATGAACTGCGGCGAATGCTACCCCTGTCGAAAAGGGCAAACCAACTGCTGCGAAACGCTAAAAGTCATCGGCGTGATGATGGATGGTGGGTTGTGTGAACAGTTTTTGATTCGAGCCGACAAACTGCATGCGTCGTCGAAACTTTCGATGGAGCAACTTGCTCTGGTGGAAACTCTGGCGATCGGCTGTCACGCCAACGAACGCGGCAACCCGCAGAAAGGTGATCACGCACTGATTATTGGAGCGGGCCCGATTGGCCTGGCGACCCTGGAATTCGCTCGTCTCACAGGAGCGTCCATCACGGTGATGGACATGAATCCGGAACGTCTGGAATTCTGCAAAAACAACTACAACATCGACCACACGATTCAGTTCAAAGGCGATGGC
>CAYZYB010001468.1:0-1619 GCA_964481505.1 uncultured Planctomycetaceae bacterium
GTCTTCGACTTCACCATCCGCTGCCGCTCCGGTCGGTTGCGTGGCGGCAGCGTCTGTGCTCAGCCGGAAGCGAGCGAAGCTGCTAACCGTGGACGTTGGGTTTGCCGTGTTCGTCAGGAAACTCAGTGCAACAGTGCCGTTGACGGTTCCATCGGCCACAACCGCAGTCGCCTGCTCTGCCGCCGCAAAGACACCGTTCTGATCGAAGTCGATCCATCCGTATAACGTAGCAGCAGAACCGGTGGTGTTGGTCACGTTAACATTGATGGAATTTGTCGATCCGGCAATGACCGACAGGGTGTCCGATCCCACAAAACTTTCGTCATTCGTGCCCGTGCTGTCATCGGCCGTTGCGTCAGCGTTTTGTTGACCGCCGTCATCGCCATCGGGCTGTGCGCCGATAAACAGGTTGGTAGAGACTACGTGGCTTGGACCGTTGTCGCTGGCGCGAGTGTTGTAGTTTCCTATGCCTGTTCCCGCGGTCGCGTCCGGAGCGTCTCCGTAATCAACAGGTGCAGGTGGAGGTAAAACGTCCCAGCCAAGATCGTCGAGTGCCGCCCAGTCGAGTGTTGTGAGCAGTTTTCGAGTGCCCGTCGTGAGCTGCGGGTCCAACGCTGTTTCCTGCGACGTATTTGTTCCCGGTAATGTAGAACTCGTACCGCTCGCCCAATGCCCGTTGTCCGGGTTTCCCAGGCTGTCGGTATGCATCGGAATCTGCCCACCGAACGCAGCCACAGACTCCGTTCCGGTGAAGCGGTTGGTGCTGTCGTCGATCAAATGAATAAACGATTCCGATGTGCCAAAGCCAAGCACATGTGCAATTTCATGCATGGCTACCGAATAGAAGTCATTCTGGCCAGCGGCGGGAGGGTCCATGGAAAAGTGCCAGTTGGCGACACTATCGAAAGCAATCGTTCCGCCCCAAAGCCCAAAGTCCGTATCATCTGTGCCGTTCGGGTTAACTCCAGCTTCACCGCGAGTCTCAAGAATCTGATTAAACTCCGGCGTTGCGAAGGAACGAAACCCTGCGGGGCCACCCAGGCCGAGACCGCTTGGGAGATTGCGTGCTCCGACATAGATAATCACCGTATCCGCCGGTATTGTCAGGTTCGGAATGTTCAGTTCCTCGCCGTCTGAGGGATTATTAAAAACCGCCGTCCAGGTATCTGATCCTCCGGGAGTGATCGCGGAAAGATCATCCGTGATGCGTGCTTCAAAAACAGCAGCGGCCTCTTCCAAAAGGTCTCGCCGAGCCGCCTGATTGAAGAAGCCCGACTCGTCGTACGTATAATCCAGCTGGATATTCAGCGTCAGCAGCAGCCGATCTTCAAGGTCTTCTGCGTGATGCGTGCCCATCCCTCGACCAGACGTGGAGCGTCGTCGAGTTTTCGCCCCCGGGCGATATGAATGACCTGTCAGCCCGAATGCGTGTGACAGCCAGTTTCTAAAACGCAACATTATTGCCTCGCGACATGCTTTAAGAGGTCCATCGGAAAGTACTGCTCGCTTCCGAAGTTTGTACGCGTATTTTTGCAGAAAGTGCGGACAGAATGCTACGCCAGAGCGAGAGGTGACGTCGCAGAAAGTTGCGAAGTTGGAGAGGGTGGCCAGGGTTGGAG
>CAYZYB010001469.1:0-1614 GCA_964481505.1 uncultured Planctomycetaceae bacterium
GAGTTCTCGTAATCCGTCAAATATCTCAGATGTGATCGGTCACGTCGCTTCGGCATCAGCCGATCAGGCAGCCGATGCGGTTGATGCTGCCAGGCGAGCGTTCCCACAGTGGGCAACGATGGAAATCAGTAATCGCTGCGAATATCTCGAACTGATCGCCGCTGAAATTCGTGAGCGTCGTTTTGAACTGGCAGCCTGGATCTGCTTCGAAGTTGGCAAACCATGGGCCGAAGCTGATGGTGATGTAGCCGAAGCAATTGACTTCTGCATGTACTACGCACACGAAATGCGTCGCCTCGAAAAACCACTGGAATGCAATTTCAAAGGCGAAGAAAATACATACAGCTATCGTCCTCGCGGCGTCGCAGTTGTGATCGCTCCGTGGAACTTCCCGCTGGCGATTTTGACGGGCATGACGGCAGCCGCTATCGTCACCGGCAATACCGTTGTCATGAAGCCAGCGGAACAGGCGTCGGTTGTTGCTGCCAAGTTCATGGATGTGATTCGCAACGCCGGTGTGCCGAATGGTGTTGTCAACTTTCTGCCTGGAATTGGTGAAGACGTCGGGCCGGAACTCGTCGGCAGTCCCGACGTTGACATGATCTGCTTTACCGGCTCGCAGGAAGTGGGACTCGAAATCAATCGGGTTGCCGCAGACACAGATGAACGTCAGAACAATGTTCGTCGTGTGATCGCGGAAATGGGCGGCAAGAACGCCATCATTGTTGACGACGACGCGGACCTCGACGAAGCCGTTTTGGGCGTCATGAACAGTGCCTTCGGGTATGCCGGGCAAAAATGTTCTGCCTGTTCTCGCGTGATTGTGCTGGACGCAGCTTACGACCAATTTGTCGAACGCCTGGTGGAAGCGACGAAGAGTCTCAAAGTTGGACCGGCCGATGACCCCGGAACCAAAGTCGGTCCCGTGATTGATGAAGATTCACAAACCCGAATTCTGGCGGCGGCGAACGCGATCGATCCGGAAGACGGTGAAGAGTGTGTGCTGGCAGTCAATGTGGAAACGCTGACCAAAGAAGGCACGTATGTCGGGCCGCACATTATCACGGGAGTCGATCCGGATTCCGCTTTGGCTCAGGAAGAAATTTTCGGTCCTGTTCTTGCTGTGATGAAGGCGAAGAATCTGGATGAGGCATTGAGCATCGCCAACAACACACGATTCGCATTGACCGGTGGCGTCTACAGCCGCAGTCCGGGAACGTTGAAACGTGTTCGTAACGAATTTCACGTCGGCAATCTGTATCTGAACCGCGAAATCACAGGAGCCATTGTTCAGCGACAACCTTTCGGCGGTTTTCGAATGAGTGGCATTGGCAGCAAGGCCGGCGGTCCGGACTACCTGATGCAATTCATGGTGCCGATCAACGTCACCGAGAACACGATGCGTCGCGGGTTTGCGCCTGAAGAGACAACTCCGGTGAAGAAAAAGGCGTCGCCCGCAGCAGCAGCACCGAAGAAGGCCGCAAAAAAGAAAGCGGCGAAGAAAAAAGCTGCCAAAAAGAAAGCCGCAAAGAAGTCCCCCAAATAGCTGCTGTCAAGAATACTTCAGTTATGAGGGCAGACTGCAACCAGTCACCATCGGTGCATCCCTGGCAC
>CAYZYB010001470.1:0-1608 GCA_964481505.1 uncultured Planctomycetaceae bacterium
GTTGATGCACAGTGCTACGCTCAAGGCCAGCTCAGCGTTGACTACCGTCTACAAAATCTTCTGTAGTCTACGACTTTAACATCTCCGCAGCTTTTATGCCAAAAAGTTCTGTCGCCCGTATTCACGACGGAATAATCGCTCATTCCTCACAGAACTCGGCGAATCTGGCCTCTTTCGAAGGTTAGGACGGCACTGATCGGAAGCTTCTTTCCATAACCCTTGGGCTGATCACACCGTTGCATTTCGCTACAGCAAACAACATCACCGAGATCATAAGCGCGGGGAAAAACAACGAATCATGCGCTCGCAATAAAGATAGGTAGTTTGACACATCGTGGAATTCATGCACCAAAGTGGCATGCATCGTAGTCCCTGATCTCGTCCAACCTAACGTTGCCACACACTGTTCGCATTGCAGTCACTTAGGGACTGGCTCGACAGTGGCCTGAGCGGATTCAGGAATTTGGGCCGCCATGAAAATCCGAGAATGGTGGCATGTTTGCCGAACACAGCTGAGCTGAAAAAACCTGAGCTTTTGCGAAAACCCGGTTCTTCTTTGCGGGTTTTCGTGTTTTCTGAGTGTGGAAAGCCACGACAAGCGCGTAATTTATTCGTGAACTCGAACGCTGGGCACACACGATTCTTCTCACAGCATCCGAAACCACGACGAGCACCACAAACCTGGGAGGAACTCAATTGTCTGATCAGCGTGGAAGTGTGGCCGTCGGAATTGACCTCGGAACAACACGTTCGGTCATTGCCCATCTGGATAACACAGGCCGACCATGCACGGTGCAGAACCTGGAAGGTGATGCCACGACACCAAGTGTCGTGTTCTTTGATCAGTCGACCGTCGTGATCGGCAAGGAAGCTCAGAAAGTCGCAGAATTCGAACCCGACCGAGTCGCTCAGTTCGCCAAGCGGCACCTTGGCAAGGACTCATTCAGCATTGATGTCGCAGGTCGCAGGCTCCCGCCGGAAGTTATTCAAGCGCTCATCCTGAAGAAGCTCAAAGAAGACGCCACTCACCGGCTGGGTGAAATCGCCAAGTGCGTCGTCACCGTCCCGGCTTACTTCAACGAACCGCGCCGCAAAGCAACTCAGGACGCTGGCCAGCTCGCCGGGCTAAATGTAGTCGACATTATTAACGAACCAACTGCCGCTGCGCTGGCGTATGGAGTTCAGCAGGGGTTTGTCAACACGGAAGGTCGTACAGAACAGCTGGAAACAGTTCTCGTGTACGATCTTGGCGGCGGAACTTTCGACGTCACGCTGATGGAAATCGAAGGCAACGACTACCGCGCAATCGCAACCGCCGGTGACGTCTACCTCGGTGGCATCGACTGGGACCAGCGCATCGCTGATCACGTTGCCGAACAGTTTCAGATTCAGCACGGTGTCGACCCGCGCAAGGACCCTTCGAACAACCTGCGACTGCTGGCGGAAGCGGAAGATGCGAAGCGTTCACTTTCGCAGCGTGAAGAAGTCGTCATCCGCTTTACTGCAGACGGCAATCGTGCTCAAGTGCCGTTCAATCGCGAAATGTTTGAATCGATGTGCGGAGACCTCATCGACCGCACGATGTTCACCACTCGTCGAGTGCTAAAG
>CAYZYB010001471.1:0-1607 GCA_964481505.1 uncultured Planctomycetaceae bacterium
GTCTGATTCTGATCGTACGACCGTCCTTCTGTGGAAACCAGCACGCCGTTATCAATGAACCGATCGATCACAGCAGCGGCCGTGTCCAGCAATCCGCCAGGATTACCACGAAGGTCCCAAATCAGGCTTTGCATTCCCTGAGCTTCCAGACTTCGAAGTGCCTTATCCATTTCTTCTTCGGTCGAACTCTGAAAGCCAGTCATACGGATGTAACCAACTCCTTTTCGTTCATCCAGGATCAGTGTGCGAGTTACACTTCGGACCTGAACCGGGCGACGAGACAGAACGCTTCTGGAAAGTCGGCCTTCCGGTGATTCGAACGCCAGGTCGACCTGGCTTCCTTTCACGCCTCGAAGAAGACGAGCAGCATCATCTGTCGTCATTTCACGGCAGTTGCGACCGTCGATCTCGACGATGTAGTCGCCGGGGCGAAGACCACCTTCTTCGGCCGGACTGTCCAGCAAAACGTTCACCAAGTGCATCCCTTTGCCTTTATCGGCTTCCATTTCGATGCCGATACCGACGAATTCACCCTGAATGCTGCCAAACAGATCGTTGTATCGATCCGGTGTCAGGAAGTTGCTGTAGTCGTCCAGAGCGTTGCAACCGCCGAACAGATATTCCATCACGACCGCAGCCGAAGGAATGTCCAGTTCCCGATCCGCGAGTTCGCAAACCTTCGTCACGATCATTCGCGCTTCCAGGCGGCTTGCGACGCGGCGGTTCCAAAAGTTCCTGATCAGTTCCTGTCGAACACGAGTAACGGCTTCTTTTTGAGGGTTCTTTGCGACTGTAGAGAGGAAACGCTGGTTTCCCAGAGCCATGTAGAAACTCTCCGTCCCGTGCGATACGAATTTCGTTGCCGATACGTTTTCTACATATTCCAGCTGCACGCGAGTCATCACGTCTTCCATCAGATCCAGGGCTTCTGATCGGCCCTGCTGCAGCATTTTATTTTCGAAACTGGCGTCCGAATACCGTCGGTCGATGGCGAAGTGGACTCGTGTGCGTCGCAACGCGTATTTCAAATCTTCGTTGCCCGCAAAGCGATCTGATTCCAGAGCCGCTTCGTAGAAACGAATGGCGTCCACCCATTGCCGATTGGCTTCAAGGCTTTCGCCCTGAGTAATCGCCTGAACGGCAGTCGCGTAACGAGAGACATCAACGTTACTGTCTGCTGCTACCAGCAGATCGGAAGATCCGAGATGACAGAAGACGGACAAGACGACGGCGATCGCAGTCACTGATTGCGATCGGCGGAGTTGATTTAGACGCTGCATAACATTTCCCCTCACGTCGAATTTCTGTGGCGTGAACCGACAAAAACTCGACTGTCTTCAACGGAGGAAGAACTCGGGCCTGCATCATGCAGATAGTGTGCTTGTCCTTAAACGAACTCGTTTCTGTGTTGAAGCCTGTTCCTGTTTTCCCTTGCGGCGATTTCTCACCCGGCAAAGGCTCTATGTTTACGATCGCAGGATGTTATTTGCCATCAACACTTGTTGACAGCGATCAAGGTGCTGCACAGAAGAATCCGTTTCTTCCTGACGTTCAGGTTGCTGGGGGCAGCATTTTCTGAACAAACACAAGACCTCTCACCCCTAATC
>CAYZYB010001472.1:0-1607 GCA_964481505.1 uncultured Planctomycetaceae bacterium
GCTCGAACGTGCAGCAGAAACAAAACCATTACAATGATTGTGATGATGGTTTCTTCCGTGAGCGCCGTCGTCAGCGTGGCGATGGTTTCGTCGATCAAGAGTGTCCGGTCGTAGACGCCGACGATGCGAATGCCGCCAAGATCTTTTTCCAGAGAGGCAATCTTCTCTTCAAGTCGATCGATGACCGCACGAGGGTTCTCACCGTACCGCATCACGACGACACCGCCGACCGCTTCCTGCCCGTTAAAGTCCAGAGCGCCGCGGCGGAATGATGGACCAGTCTGCACTGCAGCCAGTTGACCGATGGTGACGGGGACACCATCACGCGTCGCCACGACTGTGTCGTTGATCTGTTCGATGGTCTCAGCTTCGGACTTTCCGGAACCAATGAAACCGCGACCGCGAACGATGAATTCCATGCCGCTTTGTTCGATTGTTTTGGCACCGACATCGATGTTGGACGCTTTGACGGCACTGATGACGGAACTTAGCGGAAGGTTGTGGTACCGCAGTTCGTCGGGGTCAACATCGATCTGGTATTGCTTAACGTAGCCGCCAATCGATGCGACTTCAGCAACGCCTTCCACGGACTGCAGCGAATACTTCACGAAGAAGTCCTGCTTCGACCTGAGTTCGGCGAGATCCATGCCCGCGGGCGGTTCAAGAACGTAATAGTAAATCTGTCCCAGAGCCGTCGCATCCGGTGCCAGCACGGGACTAACCTCATCCGGCAGCGACCCGGCAACAGTTGTGAGCTGTTCAGAGACGCGTGAGCGGGCCCAATAGAAATCGATGTCGTCGCCAAACGTGACCTGCACAAAGCTGAAGCCAAACATGCTCTTGCCACGAACACTTTTGGCTCCGGGCACGGCCTGCAAGGCGACGGACAGGGGATACGTCACCTGGTCTTCGATGTCCTTGGGGGACCGTCCCATCCATTCGGTCAGAACAATCACCTGATTTTCACCGACGTTGGGAATGGCATCAATCGGAACCGTTTGCGCCGAATACCAGCCAGCGGCAATCAAGCCGAACATGGCCAGTAAAACGAGTAAGCGTTCTCGAAGGCAGAATGTCAGCAGCCACTTCATTGCTGATTGCCTTCCGTTGAGTCAGTCGATCCAATGATCCCGGGTGGTGGCACAAGCTGCATCTCGCCAATTGGTGGCAGCACGCTGTCGTCAATGGCCTCGACGTCTTCGATGGCTCCGATGGCAGGTATTTCCGGCATCGTGGCATCTTCACTGGCGGCATCATGGAGCGTGCCTTCCGCCTTCATGGTTTCAAGCATGCTGACGTAGCTTTCTGGGTCTTTCATCAGGCTGTCGCGACAACCTTCGCAACACAGGTAGATGTCTTTTCCGGCGACGGAGACCTTTGGCGGAACACCCATCGATCCCAGCTTGAACTTCGTCACCGGACAGATAACCTGTTCTAACGCCGCCGGTTGATCGGCATCCGGGAGCATTTGAATGGCCGCCAGCATCCTGGCATCGAACCCGGGAATCATTTTCAACGGTTCGGCGGCCCGCGTGGGATCAATCAACGAAGGATTCCCCGCAAGCTGCATCTGAGAATCCAGCAGGAAGTTGCCGCGAGTCGCAATC
>CAYZYB010001473.1:0-1606 GCA_964481505.1 uncultured Planctomycetaceae bacterium
CGTCTGGAAGAACGCGAACCGCTTCTGATTCGGCTGGTGAAACGCGTGTACTATCCCATTCTGCATTTCACCATGAGGCAGAAAGGCGTGGTGATCGGCTTTGCGATGTTTGTGCTGCTGTTTGCGTTTGGATTTGTAGCTCCGAACCTTGGCTCAGAATTTGTTCCCAAGCTGTCCGAAGGCGCATTGGCCTTGAATGTCGTCCGTCTTGCGGGGACCGAGCTGGATGAATCGATTCGGTACAACACACAAATGGAACGGGCCATTCTGGACAAGTTTCCGGACGAAGTGATTCACGTGTGGAGTCGCATCGGTTCAGCGGAAGTCGCCACCGATCCCATGGGTCTGGAACTGACGGATCTGTTTATCACGCTGCGGCCACGCGATGAATGGAAGCAGGCGACAACTCAATCGCAATTGACTGGGTTGATTCAGCGTGAACTGCGCGATCTGCCCGGCCAGCGCATTGCAATGACGCAACCCATCGAAATGCGGATCAACGAAATGATTTCCGGTGTACGGTCGGACATCGCGGCTGTGCTGTACGGCGACGACTTCGACGTCATGGTCGCAAAGGCTCAGGAGATCGAACGAGTGATTCGCTCCGTCGCTGGTAGCGCGGATGTCGCGACCGAACAGGTGACGGGGCAACCGGTGCTGGAGATCCGAATCAGGCAGGACGAGATCGCTCGCTACGGAGTCTCCGCCGACACAGTCCTGAACCTTGTCGAATCACTCGGCACGTTGAAGGTTGGTGAAGTCTTCGAAGGTCAGCTTCGATTTCCACTGGTTATTCGTTTGCCGGAACCATCACGAACGAACCCGGAGGTCATCGGAGCCATTCCCATCGCGACGCCGGCTGGAGAACAAATCCCTTTGTCGCGATTGGCCGATGTCGCCGTGCGGGAAGGCCCGTCCACGATCAAACGAGAATGGTATCAGCGACGGATTTCGATTACTGCCAATATCCGCGGTCGCGACATGGGAAGTTTTGTCGCGGAAGCTCGACAACAGGTCGCCGAACAGGTGCAGATGCCGCCGGGGCGTTATCACGTCGAATGGGGCGGCCAGTTTGAAAACCTGGAACGAGCCCGAAAGCGGCTCATGATCGTGGTTCCCGTGGCTCTGGCGCTGATCTTCAGCCTGCTGTACATGACCTATCACAACATGGTCGATGCGATTCGCGTCTTCACCGGAGTTCCCTTCGCATGGACAGGCGGCATCTTCGCTTTGTGGATTCGCGACATGCCGTTTTCGATTTCGGCAGCGGTCGGGTTCGTCGCGTTGTCCGGAGTCGCCGTTCTGGATGACATGCTGTTGGTGTCGACCATCCGCAGGCTGAGAAAACGTGGCATGGATCTGGAACAAGCCGTCGAAGAAGCCGCGATGACCCGGCTACGTCCCGTGCTGATGACAACTCTGGTGGCGGCATTGGGATTCGTCCCGATGGCTTTCAATACGGGCATGGGAGCGGAAGTGCAACGTCCCTTAGCCACGGTCGTGATCGGCGGCGTCATCAGTGCCATGATTATGTCGCTGTTGGTGCTTCGTGTGTTGTATATGGTGTTGGCTGTTCCTGCTGTACGGAAGGAACTCAAACACCAGG
>CAYZYB010001474.1:0-1605 GCA_964481505.1 uncultured Planctomycetaceae bacterium
ATACACATGTACATGTATATATTTACAAAAACGAGGGGACGCGGGGAATGAAGCGACGGCCATAGAATTCTCCGGTTCAACAGGCACCCGTCGTTCGCCAATCCTGGTCGACGTGACACAGGATGGTTTCGAATTCCTGAAGTCAGGCGTGCATGTCGAACGTTACGATGCCAGGCATTATCCGCAACGACTTGAACCATTACCAGCCGTCGTAATGGCCATTCATCAGCATCGCAATCCGAACTCCAGCAATAAACGCCCGTATGTCGTGTTACTGGTGCGTCCAGACGGGACGCCGTTGTTTGTTGGCGCGAAAAATACGCTGCAGAGGGCGGGGATCCATTTTGGCTACGAACTTCTGGAACAGGATCAGTTAATTACTGCTGGCGGCGAGGACAGGGTTGAAACGGAAATCGCACGTTCGACATTGGAGACCTGTTTTCGGGGAAGACACATCAACTTCTCAGTAGCGGCCGAAGCGAAAAAGGAAGCCGAGCAACGATTGGCCAAAGCGAAAGGGCCGGAACCCGAGATTCAGATTCCGGGATTCGGTGAACAATTCTTTGCCGGCGGTCACGCTCCGAAACCCGCCGCAACAAAACGGCAGCCTCGCGCCGAGAACCAGCCAATGACAGGGGAGTCTGCGATTGTGTCGGCGGAAGGTTCTCAGCCCCGGAAATCGGCCGCTCGGCCCGCTTTGAGTGACTCATTCACCGAATCGGCGGAAGAGTCCTTCGCCTCTCCGTTCGATCGCTGGAACGACACAGGAACATCACCCACAGCGGATCGTTCAGTTGCGCAATACGATGACGTGCAACAACCGAATTCGGACACCTTCCCTGGAGACTTCGCGGGGCTGTACGCAGACAGTTCCCAAAACACAAACGCCGACAATGCGGCGGACTTTACAGACAGCGCCTTCGGTGACGACATCGACGTAGACATCGCGTCGCTTGATCCGCGGCAGATGCTGCCAACGCGTCGGGGGCTTTCCAACAATCTTGGTATCGGCGGTCGCCAGGCCACTGAAAGATTGCCAAACCCAGAGCATCAATTCACTAACTCACTCCCTGGAAATTCCGATTCATCGATCCGCACCGATCCCCGTGAGCCGACCAGTTGGCCTGATTCCATGACCGCAATTCATGAATCAGGATCCCGCACAGCAGGTCAGGCCGGGGATTTTTCTTCTTCTCCAGTTGATGGCGAAGTCGACGATCGCGGGACAGATTCGCAGGGCGTTGCTGGCACGGGCTCGGGGCAGACAAGGGCACCGGAAGAAACCTGGCTGCAAAAATTCATGCGGAAGGTAGAGACCGAAAACGAAAAGAACGGTCCGGATCCGATGTTGGTTGCACTGATGCACGAAGGTCGTCGCAGAAGCCAGCTGGAAAAACAGCCGCCATCGCACGCCACCGAGTCTGTCGTAGAACCCGAAGCAGCGCAGACAGACCTGTTTGCACTGTTCAAGGCGAATGCGATCAAACAGGAACAAAAAGGACGCATAGCGACGCCAAAAGCAGAACCAGAGCCTGCGAATCGGGCCGCCTTCGCTTTCAAGAAACCAACTCCCAGGGCTCCTGAAGCACCACCGGCGGCCAATAC
>CAYZYB010001475.1:0-1602 GCA_964481505.1 uncultured Planctomycetaceae bacterium
CGATCACAATAATCATCAATCAAACTTCCACGGTTAAAATTCGTCAGCGAAACCCAACCGCCTGCGTTTGAGAGATCTGCAGACCATCGGAGTCATTTGCGACGGGTGATACAATCCCACCCAACTTCTGTCTACCAATACCAGAAAGCAACTTTCATGCTCATCAGTTCCGATACCAACAGACGCCAGTTTCTCATCAAATCCAGCATCGCAGCAGCCGCCGCCGCTTTGGGAAAACCGGCGACAGCACAGAACGAAAAGAAAGCTTCCTTCCGCATTTCGCTGGCGCAATGGACGATTAACAAAGAATTAAAATCGGGAAAAATCGACAACCTGGATTTCGCCAAAGTCGCTCACGATCATGGGATCTTTGCGGTTGAGTACGTTAACCAGTTCTTTATGAAGAAGGCGAACGACGAAAATTATCTGGCGCAGATGAAACAACGCGCTGACGACCACGGCGTGAAGAGCCTGCTGATCATGTGCGATCGGGAAGGAAAAATCGGCGATCCCAACACGGCCAAACGGAATCAGACGGTCGACAATCATCGCAAGTGGATTGATGCCGCAAAGTTCCTTGGATGCCATTCGATTCGCGTCAACGCGGGGAGTGCGGGAACATGGGAAGAACAGGTGAAGCTCGCCAGTGATGGGCTGTCGCAATTAACAGCTATTGGAGCGGAACACGACATCAACGTCATCGTGGAGAATCATGGCGGGCTTTCGAGCAACGCCGACTGGCTGTCAGAAGTCATCACGGCCGTCAACCATGACCGCTGCGGAACGCTGCCGGACTTTGGCAACTTCAAGATCAACGAAAAAGAATCGTACGACTCTTACAAGGGAATCGCGAAACTGATGCGATGGGCGAAAGGTGTTTCGGTGAAGGACGTCGTCTGGAGTGACGACAGCGTGCAATCGCCGCTGGACTACGACCGCATGCTGAAGATTGTGGTGGAAGCTGGCTTCAACGGCTATTGCGGTATCGAACACGGCGGTTTCGAAGGCCTGAATAAGTCGCGTGAAGCGTTGGAGGCGGCTCGCGAACGGCTTTCTTAGAGTTCGCAGAGCAAACGTAAGTGTCGCCTGAGCGACAGAGGCTCCCTCAACTTACTTTTCTGCTGTTGCTGTGGCCTTCGTCAACGCTTCATAGGCTTTGTAGTAGCGGTGCCCGAATTCTCGGTATGACTTAGCATCGAAGTGAGTCTTATCGCCTTTGTGTGTTAGTCCGTCGGATTCCACGTAGGCAGTGTTCGGCACCGATCGCGGAAGACCACGGTGGGCGGAATCCACAAGCTTACGAAATTCGGTCCACGGTCGTTCTGGAAACTGTCCCAACTGGCCAACGATGAATGGAATGTCCGGAGACTTGAGTTCCGATCGAAACCGTCCGATCAATTCCTGAAGTTTTGCTTCGTATTTGGGGGCCTTTTTTTCGCTGGAATCCCCTTCGCCTTGATGCCACAAAATGGCTTTCAATGTGCCTGATTCCATTGCGATTTTGGCTCGAGCTATCGCATCGTCGTATGGATGAGATTTCGTGGATTCGTGAATGGCACCGACATCCCAGGTGGCGATGGGCGGGCCCCCAGCAGCACATGG
>CAYZYB010001476.1:0-1598 GCA_964481505.1 uncultured Planctomycetaceae bacterium
GTCTTCAGCGATGACCAGGTCCCAGTCTTCCTCGGCGATAAGGTCGCTGGCTTCCCGGATTGTGTCCCGATCGACAATCATCCCGCTGGCTCGCTCACCGAGATGGTGGAGTTCGGTGGGGCCGTCGTAGACGGTACGCAGGTAGTCCTCGACGTATCGAAAAGAAGCATCGATGTTTTCAATGTTCTGATGTTCGGTCGAGATTCGCCCGATGATCAGAACTCGCAGTTTGTTGCCGTTCTTCGGTTTGAAGGTCAGCGGTCCGTTCATAGCGTCTCCTGTGTCAAGCAGTGGGCATCAAATAAGAAACGGCATGTCGACGCACAAGTGTGAGTCAACATGCCGTATGCATTTGAGTTATAGTAAAATGCCTACGCAGCTTCGGGACGCGACTCTGGACTGCTGCGGTTCGGAGTACGGCGGCAAGTGCCGCTTCTTCGCCGCAAAGGAGTACATCGATCTGCACGTTTGCAGGATGTATAATACGCCCCTGTCGCGAAGCCGGCGCCGCTGCGAATTTTGATGACCGTTCGGAGCGACTTCAATTTTTCGCAGGTAGGTCGTGAACCCCGCCGCGTTTACCTCGTGGGCATCCGAAACGCCTTGCGTCTGTCGGTCATAATCAACGATATGCTGAGTCGCCGCCTCATACCGCTTCACGGTGGCGATGGAAGAACGGCGTACGTGCTCATGGTCGTCGAGGAAGGCCCGTCGCAGATCAGCGATCGAAATCGGCTCAAATGCGAGCAGGGTGCGTGCACCAGTGCTCAACTGAGCGTTGATTTGTGCCGCCACAGATTCGGCACCGGCTTGGTTGTCCGCAGCCTTCTTGCGGACGGTCTTGTCTCCGTCCCTGTAGTAGACGTACCAGCCGCCGTGGTGCTGGTACACCGAGACTTTTCCGATTCTCTTGCGAACTGGCTTACGTTTGCGTGACTTCGACATGGTGAATCTCCTTTGCACTCGGTTTACACCAAGTTTGCACCAGGAAGATTCAGGGACGGCAAAAAAGAAACGCTAAGTCAGGGTGGCACCACAACTTAGCGTTTCAGCTCGAAATCAAAAGCGGAGAGAGCGGGATTCGAACCCGCGGTCCAGTTTGACCCGGACACATCATTAGCAATGATGCGCATTCGGCCACTCTGCCATCTCTCCGTCGCGACGTCGCCATCTCTGGCTGGCCACGAAGTCGTGACAATATAGTCGGTTCGCGTTGGGACGCAAGTTCAGCGTTCTGTCCATTCTCAGATCATTTCCGGGGATGTTCTCCCGCGGCGTATTCCATTGGCGTTTGACGGAAGATCCTTCGCTGGAACTAAAGAATCGCAGCGAATTCGCGTGAGTCCCTCGCTATCTCATCCGAAAACCGTGGGGATTCTCAACTTCGCAAAATTCCGTTGCTTGATTCCGACGACATGGCCGTAGACGTTTTATGTGCATCTGTGTTCATTTAGGGAACCTGCCGAAAGGGCTTCCTCGAGGGCGGAACAGTTTGTCTGGTTGCCGTTATGCGGTTGAAAATGTTAACTTCCGCGAAAGTCACTGCCGTCATTACCTGCTGAGCGTTTCCATTCGCATTACCTACGTCATTCCTACCC
>CAYZYB010001477.1:0-1596 GCA_964481505.1 uncultured Planctomycetaceae bacterium
CCGTCATCGTCCGTGACGCGTTCAAACGCATGTTGCTGTCGACTCTTCACACCAGCCGAACGCGCGGGTTCCGTGGGCGTTTCCGACCGTTCTGCTGTTTCGTCGCGAATGGCGTGCGGCTCTTCGGCGACCATTTGCCGTTGAGCACGCCTGTCTTCTTCGTATCGACTGCGGCGCGGCGGACGCTGATTTTCCGCGGGTGCCTCCTTAACCACTTGCTGTGTTCGTTCCCGACTGGCCGTCCGCTGCCTGCGTTCTGGCGCGGCCGAATCCTGCTGGATCGTTTGACCGAACAACTGTTGCGCCGTAGCCGCAGTTTCGTCCGGAATATTAACCGGTGGTGTCACGGGGCCAAAAGGCACTGGGACCGGCATGGCGCTAAAGTGAGATTGCGAAGATTCCTCTCGTGTTGTTGGCTGCTCGGGCCGCGTTTGACTCGATCTTTGAACGCGTTCTGCTCGGTGGCGCTGATGCTGTCGATCTGCGTTTTCACGGGCTTCATGTTGCTGCCGCGATTCCTTCTGCCGCGATTCTTCAGCATAAATATCATGGCCTTCCGTGTTCTCATGAACGACGTCGTTGAGATAGCCGTCTCCGCTTCCCTGTCGATCTTGTTGCTCACGCTCTTCGACAACAGCGTTGCGGTGGTACGACGACTGTTGGTCCCCGGAAGACTGACGGCGCCGTTCATCAGAAATTCGCTCCGTCTGTCGCTGTCGACCATCGAATCGCTGGTTGGACTTTCTGCCTGATTCCCGCTGTGATCGATTCTCAGCAGAGCCGCCGCTGTGTCGGCCAATTTCACCCGCGGCAAGTCCGGTCATGTAGCCCGCAGTTGACCTGCCAGAGGATGCATCAGGCTGTATCGACTCAGCATGTCTCGCGCGGCGACTCCCACCACTTCCCAATGACCTTTGGCGAGCCGCTTCGCGACGCTCTCGCTGACTCAAACGCAATCGCCCGGATTCCGGGTTCAGAACTTCATAAGCCCCGCTGCTTTGCCGAGACGTCCTGCGACGAAACATCTTACGCATCGAAGACGTCTTGCGTTGTGGTTCTTCGAATTCCTCATCGTGAAAGCGATCCTGATCGGAGCGTTCAACTGTCTCCGAACGCTGTTGAAACGATTGCTGCGTCGGACGATCATCAAACGTCAGGTCGTCACTCAGCAAACCAAGATCGAAGTCAGAGCCGAGAATGTCGTCGACTTCAGAAAGTGGCCGCACATCTGCTCGAACAGCCGTCCCGGTTGTACGCGTCGGTCCTTCACCTCGCTGCAAATACGACCGCGGAGCCAGTGAAGGCCGCTGAGTATCCAATACAACTCGGGACAAGTCCTGCAATTGAAACCAACTCGCATTGGGATCCAGTACCGTACCTTCAACACGGTCGAATGCCGGAATCGGTGTTAGGTACGTATGCCGTTCTCTCGGCACACCAAAAAACTCGTCCGGCACATGACTCAGGATCGCAATCACACACAACAAAAACAAACCCAATGCCAGCCACCAACGAATCGGACTACCGATCGGCATCAAACAGAAACCAATGATTGCCGGCGGAAACAGCGTTGCGTTGGCTGCGAAGAACGATGAC
>CAYZYB010001478.1:0-1594 GCA_964481505.1 uncultured Planctomycetaceae bacterium
GGGCAGCACGACCCAGGGAAGTGCGACGATGTCTCGCGAGACCTTTGAAAGCAAGTTCTGGAAGTATCTCAAGAGCAGTCGTTACACTCAGTGGGCTCCGGTTCCTGGAAAAACAGGAGATGCTTATGCCGGTGAGAGTCCTCATGGTGCCATGTTGAAGATGTATCTGAACCGGACTGCCGCAGGACGTCCGTCCGAATTGCCGAACAGTTCGATCCTTGTCAAAGAGAACTACGCTGCCGACGGGAAAACACTAATGGCGATTACCGTGATGTACAGGACAACAGGCTACAACGCGGAAGCAGGCGACTGGTATTGGGTAAAATATCAGCCGGATGGCCGAGTGGCCCTGAAGCAAACACCGACTGGTGCTATGCGTTTGGCTGGTAAGGCCAAAGGCTGTATTGAGTGCCATTCTTCTGCAGAAGGCGGCGACTACGCATTCTTCAACGATAGCCCATAACGCAACGGCCGGTAACGATTGCACCTTCTGCGATTTCCTGTCCTCTGCTTGTTATCGCGTTGCCAGAAATGCTCAACTGGCGACGCGTTTTGTGCGGCGTGTCAGTGGTTTTCGTTGGCGAAGTCTGGCCACGGTTTCGCGAATTCGTTTTCGTTCTGCTGGCTCAGACCAACTCATGCTCCCGACCCAGCCGCCGACAGCTCCCGGGCTGCCGAAGAACGCAAAGGTGAAGAGGATTCCCGTCACGGCGTATATGTTCCAGCCAATCTCTGGCACAGGCAGTGACGCGATCCGAATCAGAAGACAGGCTATTCCGGACAGAAAACCACAGATGCCCCCAAGGAACGCGATTCGATCACTGGTGAGGGGTTTTTCTGCCACAAAGACAGCCAGCGATGAAACCAAAGTCGTCACGACCATGCCGACTGGAAAACCCAAGGCTCCGAAGATCAGCAATCCTCGTGGCCCGAAATTGAAACCGAACACCGTCATCGCCAGGCCGATTCCGGCGGCAGTTCTCAGCCGAAATTTCCACCAATCACGAGGCAGCTCACTTCGGCGTCTTCGCTTTGGTGCGGCCTGCCTTGTCACGGGAGGTGAATAAGGATTGTATGCTTGCATCTTCCGCTTTCGATAGATGTCCTGCGAGGCCGGTCAGCCGAATGAGACTTAATGAATCCAGCTATGGTGCCATCGCACGGAACAGGCTGCGAACGGCGTTCTAAGACAACGTTGGCGGCATCCATTTGGTTCACAGAAACATCCACGAAACAGTAAAAGCCTGCGGGATGTAAGTCGGAAATCCTTCACCGGTGCAACGTACCGTCCGGTGGCCTAAAAGCTCAGTTGCGACTCAGAAATCAGCGAAGGTGTCATCGTTCTAAGAACTGCAGGACAGCATGGAGCAACCAGGTTTCGTGCGAGCCCACTCGGGACGTTTTGCGGCGAACTCGTCTTTGCCGGGTTGCTCATCATAAGGATGACGCAGTAGCTCCAGCAGTTCAGTAATCATCGAATGGTCGCCCGTTTCAGACTTTTCGATGGCTTGAGCGGCCAGGTAGTTTCTGAGTACGTATTTGGGGTTTACCGCGTTCATTTTGCCAATTCGTTCTTCCGCAGTCAGTTCGTCCG
>CAYZYB010001479.1:0-1589 GCA_964481505.1 uncultured Planctomycetaceae bacterium
CGTGATGGGCTATCTGCAGGACTTCCTGTTTGAACCGGATCGAGCTCACACACGTGTCGGCTTTCTGAGCGGAGGAGAACGCAATCGGCTGTTGCTGGCAAAGATGCTTTCCAAGCCAGCCAACGTGATGGTCCTTGACGAACCCACCAACGACCTCGACGCCGAAACGCTGGATCTGCTGGAGGAAACTCTGGCCGATTATCCGGGCACCATCCTGCTGGTAAGCCACGACCGAGCGTTTCTTAACAACGTTGTCACCAGTACGATCGTGTTCGAAGGCGATGGAGTCGTCAACGAATTCGACGGTGGCTACGACGACTGGCTGCGTCAAAAGAACAATCGGAGCAGCAGTCATACCGCAGGCACGGCCGTTCAACCAAAGACGAAAGTAGAGAATGCGTCGGCAGGCACGACGTCGTCTACCAAAGCAAAACCAAAGAAGCTGAGCTACAAAGAACAACGAGAGTTAGACGAACTGCCGGCGAAGATCGATGGTCTGGAGAAACGGCAACTGGAGCTAAACGCAGAAATGGCGGATCCAAACTTCTATAAGAAGGACAAGGATGACATGTTGGCCGTGCAAAAAGAAGCCGAGAGCGTGGCGAAATCGTTGGATCACTGCCTGGAACGTTGGGAAGCTCTGGAAGCCTAATACTTGCAGTCAACCTGCTTTCTATGTCGACCGCAGGCTGCGACAGTTGGGTGTTAACAACGAAGCTAACTGTTACGCACCAGCATGTTGCCGGGCATTCGCCTGACAAAGCGTTTCATTTCCAGAATCGTGAGTGTCGACAATACGCGTGACGGTTCGATGTCGCTCATCTGAAGAACTTCGTCGACGCTGATGGGGGACGTACTGATCAGATTGAGGATGTCTTTCTCCTGCGGATTGAGTGCCAGTTCGCGAGGGTGATGTACGGTATTGGATTCGGCGCTGACCGCTGGTTTTGCGAGTGGGCCGAGATCTTCCATGACGTCGTCGGCGTTTCGGATCAGCGTGACGCCGTCACGAATTAAATCATGGCAACCTGCACTGGCGATGTTGTCGAGCTGTCCGGGCACTGCAAACACTTCGCGCCCCTGTTCTAACGCATGGCGCGCGGTGTAGAGGGCGCCGGAGTTTCGGTTTGCTTCGACCACGATCACGCCCAGGCTGAGTCCGCTGATGATTCTGTTTCGTTGAGGGAACAAGCCCGGTCGTGGTTTTGTGTCCAGCGGAAATTCACTGACGACAGCGCCATTGTGAGTGATTTCGACGGCCAATTCCGCGTGCTCCGGCGGATAGATGTTTTTGACACCGGTGGCCATAACGGCAATCGTTCTGCCGCCAGCGGCGAGTGCTCCACGATGAGCGGCGGCGTCGATTCCGCGAGCCAGTCCGCTGACGATTGTGAATCCCGCGCGAGCCAGAGATCCGGCGAGGCGTTCTGCCTGTTTTCGACCGTAGGCCGTGCAGCGTCGAGACCCAACGATGCCAACGGCCAGATCGTCTTTTGGTTCGACGGTTCCGCGGCAGAACATCAGCTGCGGCGAGTCTTCCACGTTCTTAAGGTTGGCTGGATAGGTTTCAGAATTCTTCTGCAGCAGCT
>CAYZYB010001480.1:0-1588 GCA_964481505.1 uncultured Planctomycetaceae bacterium
TCCCAATCGACACTACGCAGATATCCCAGTCGCCAGCTTTTCTGTAAGCAGTTCGGCGACTGGATCCGCATCGGCAAAGCGAATCGGTCGGCCAATCGGCGTGATAATTTCTTCGTTCCAGTCGATTCCCATAGAATGCATAATCGTGGCATAGAGCTGCGGAATCGTTAGCGGCTTTGTCGGCTTCGGCTTCACTTTTGAATTCGGCGACGCAATTGTTCCAGGCGTTTCTCCAATCACCAGACCTTCACGAAATCCGCCGCCAGCAGCGACGCAGGAGAACCAGTTTGGCCAATGGTCACGACCGCCAGCTCCGTTAATTCGCGGTGTTCGACCAAATTCCGAAATGCACAATACAATCGTCGACTCCAGCAAATCACGTTCGCGAAGTTCAGTGAGCAGCGTCGCGAAAGCAGGGTCGAGGATGTCCGCCTGAGTTTTCTGCCCAGCGTGGTTATTGACGTGAGTATCAAATCCATTGAGAGACACTTCGATCGAGCGCACGCCGACTTCTACCAATCGTCGGGCCACCAGACATCCACGTCCAAACCTTGAATCGCCGTACGCGGTGAGAATCTCCTTCGGCACATCATCCAGTTCGAACGCCTTCAACTGTTCAGTCGACATCATCTTTAAGGCACGCTGCACAGTGTCTCGATGCAACGTCGCTTTGTCGGCAGTAGGACGTAATTTGGCAAAACGATCCGAAATCAAATCCAAACCTTTCGTCCGCTTAGCAAGACGATCGTCCGATACACTGGCCTTCAAGTTGGTGAGAGATCGACCGGGATTAAAAACTCGAAAGGCATCCCATTCGTTCCCGAGATATCCGCCGCGTGGAAAGCTGCTGTCGGCTCCCAGAGCAACATGCTGAGGAATCTCGACACTGGCATCCGGAAGCTGATGAGCGGCAATCGCTCCCAGAGACGGATAGACCAGCGTCGGCTCCAATCGGTAGCCTGTCTTAACGTAAGCAGCACCGCGTGCATGATCGCCTTCCAGCGACGTCAACGACCGAATCAACGTCACACCGTGCATCTGCTCGGCCATCTGCGGCATAAAGTCTGAAATCTCCAGCTCAGGCAAGCTCGTTTTGATCGACTTCACGTCGCCGCCGGAAGGCGTGCCCGGATGAGGATCCCAGGTCTCAAGCTGACTCATTCCGCCGTTCATCCAAAGCGTGATAAGAGTTTTGGGACGTTCATCACGCCTGCGAACAGCCGCCTTAGCCGTCATACCTGGCAATGAAAACGAAAGCCCACACGCGGCCATCATTCCCAGTGCGCTGCGCCGATCAAATTCAGATTGCATGATTCCTGACATCGCATCGTCTCCACAAACAGAAGGCTTCAATCAGCCCAACGATCAAGTACTCTCGCAACTACCGATTCCACGAAAACCCTGGACTATTGAACAGCACCCAATACAAATCCTGAACGACCTGCCCCCGACCAGGTGGCCGATCTTCAGCTTCCGCCGATGGTTCCGCGTCAGCTGCATCTTTTCGCTTACGCAGCTGGCTCACAAAAAACTCGCGCTCGTCCGAATCCGGCAGCCGTGTCAGACAGGCAAGAAAACAATTGTTAAC
>CAYZYB010001481.1:0-1586 GCA_964481505.1 uncultured Planctomycetaceae bacterium
GCGGTAACCGCTCTCCGCCAGCGATTCGATCCAGCCGTGATTCCAGGCATCGGCGTTTTTCAGGATGCCGGTGGTGTGAGGGTAGTAGCCGGTGAACAGGCTCGCTCGCGATGGAGCACAACTCGGAGCAGAAATATGGCAGTTGGTGAACGTCGTGCCTTCTTTGACCAGCCGATCCAGATTCGGCGTATCCATGTAGTCAAAGCCGAGCTCTTTAATTGTGTCGAACCGTTGCTGGTCAGTAATGATGAAAATAATATGAGGACGTTCGTCAGGCATGATCGATTAGAGATTCTGTCGAATTTTCGAGTGTTCGCTGGTTCTTCTATAGAACTACACGTGAAGCATCAGAAGAGTTTCAGGAATTCATGTGACAGATGCAAGGGCGGAATGAATTTTAACCGGCAACTTGCTACCCCCGGCCTCACTGTCTGAGTCCTTGGCGGGATGTCGTGAGATATTGTCTAACCAACCTGACGCTGCAGCACTTTCAGCCTTGCTGTTGCTTCTTCCAACTGACGCATAACGTCGTCGATTTGCTCGCGGTGAGTGGGCGCCGACTCCCCACGTTCGGCCATGCGTTTTTCTCGCTGTTCCAAGTCGCGTTCTGCACGAGCTTCATCCATACTGTTGAGGATGACGCCGATGAACAGATTCAGCATGATCATGGTGCCAAACATCACGAACGAAACAAAGAACAGACAGCCAACGATCGGCATGGCGTTCGGAATCGTTTCCATGCCAGTCGTGTTGGCGTAGGCGTAGACGTCCGATCCGTACATCTGGATGTACATCACGTCCGTCCAGTCTTCCAGCGTAACCACGCGAAACAACGACAGCATCGACGTTGGCAAATCCTTGAAGTGAACCGGATCATTGTCGCGAAACAGGAAGACTCCCATGACTGCGTAAACATAAAAGTTCAGCGTCAATAACAAGCCAACATACCCCATCGAAGGGATGCTCTTGATGAGCGCCGCTACCAGCAACTGCAGTTGCGGCAGCGCTGTCATCAGACGCAGCGTCCGCATGATTCGCGCAAGTCGCAACACCGCGGCGTAGGATGCGTTGACGGGAAGAAAGCAGACAACCACGATAAAAAAGTCAAAGGCATTCCATGGGTCGTAAAAGTAACGGTAAAAGTGCTTTCCATGCTGAGCCATTTTCATGGCTGCTTCGATAACAAAGATCCACAGAATCACGGTGTTTAAGAAATGGATAGCGTCACCGAATCGCTCCATCACGCCTGGGTAGGTTTCCAAACCAACCAGCACCGCCGCAATGATGATCATCAGCACAATGAACGACTGAAATGTCGAAGAACGAACTGTTTTCCCCAGCGGAGTGTTGATGATTTCGTCGATGTCTTTTTTCACGAAGATCTTCCAAACCTGAATATGAGACAGCCAACTGCAGGGAGAGTCCCCGGTATTCCCAATAGGGCCCTGCACGCAACCTTCGCGAACGGCGACAAAGTTGTCAATCATCTCACACGCCGAGGCGTTCCTGCGGGTGTAGTCGCAGATAGTTGCGAAGCTGGAAAAGGGTGGCCAGGGTTGGAGCGAGGCACGAGCGAAACCCCGGGG
>CAYZYB010001482.1:0-1576 GCA_964481505.1 uncultured Planctomycetaceae bacterium
GGATGCAAAAGCTGTCGCGATCGCGGGGCGTCGTCGATTGGTGGAAGTCAGCCGAATGGATTTGAATGCAGCAAATGGGACGGCAACGGTGAGTGTTGATCTGTATTTCAAACCTCTGGGCGCGGCCGGATTTCAACATCTGACAACAGCTTTTGGAACTGCCGGAATGAGCGATGTGGCTCCGGGAAGGATCAAAGAAATCAGCAACGATCCTCGAGTCAAGCAGGTCACTCAGCTGTTCGCGGCTCTTGGCAGCGGTGCCGGAGATTTAACGCAGGCGTTTGGCGTTGGAGCCGCCGTCGAAGTCGCCCGGAATCGAGCTAAGAGCAGGTTGTCGAACTACTTTCTAAATACACCGGAACATGGCGGCGGTACGCTGAGGATTCTGCGTACGAAGCTTTCCGAACTGCCAGAGATTCAGCCCGTCAATTAAGGAGTGTGACTTCACCGAGCGCTGCAGTGCAGAGATCTGTTAACGCACTTTGCAGCCGCTGTTTCTGTTGATTCTTACCAGCGGTGATTCGAATTGTTCGGCCCGCTTCGTGAGGCGGCTGCTGATGTGTCAGGATTTCTTCGCCCGTATCAAGGATGATGTTTGCGAACGCAGTTGGGACGTTCGGACTATTGTCTTCGCTTAGTCGAACGGAGTCTTTGCCGAATTGCTTGTGGAGATATTCTTCGCATTCGACAATATCCCGCTTGGTGTGATGATTGCCCGCGACCACAAACCTTAATGGTCGTTTGTGCACGCGTTCGTGCAGTTCCGCAATCGATTCACGAAGAATGGGGTGGTTGTCATCTGCCGCGATTTCCAACAGCGGAACCAAGACGAACCGGCGATACCAGAGTGCCGGATGAGGGACGACGATTCGCTCTGTACAGATCACTGTTTGATCGCAGAGCAGCAAATCCAAATCCAGGGTGCGAGGCCCCCAGTGGACTTCTCGCGTCCGAACCAGCTCTGTTTCGATTTTGTGCAGGCGTTCAAGAAGTGCAAGCGGTGCCAGCGGTGTTTCGACGATCGCGGCAGCGTTAACGAATTCGTCGCCGGCGTTGCGACCCATTGGTGGAGTCGCGAAGAAGCGGCTAACGGTTTGAAGCCGTATGTCACCGCTATTCAGAAGTCGCAATGCTTGCTGAAATACTTGCGAGGTGTTGCCGAGATTGCCGCCAAGGGCGATGCTGCAAATTGCCAAGACTTGTGTTCCTTTTTGAAAAGGACACTGTGGCAACGGGACACTAAAACGTCAATAGGTCGCCGTGATTGAATGGGCGAGTGTTTTGCGGAGATCGTTGGTTTTCGGAAGTGGTTCGTGGGGACAGCTATGGTTAGACGCTGCAGCAAGTCGGCTTAGAAGCCGTTCGAGCCCATTTCTGAATTGATGTTGTTCCACCAGTCACTAATACCGTTCCCTGCCGCGACGATGCTCACAATCATGACCAGGAGAATAGATCCCAGCATGACGCAGTACTCGACGGCAGTGGTGCCGTCAGCGTCGGTAAGGAATTTTCGGATTGACTTAAACGATGGCATGAGAGGAGCCTCGGAAACAAAATCTGAACGACATGTATATGG
>CAYZYB010001483.1:0-1574 GCA_964481505.1 uncultured Planctomycetaceae bacterium
GTACAGTGTCGTCGCTATTTACGGCCTGACAGCAAAACAAAGCCGATCGCGATCACGAAGACAGCACCAATGCAATATTCCTGCGGCTGTAGATCGACGAATTCGGATTGCATGTAGCGTTTGACTTGGACGCTCCAGACGAGAAAGTCTGTTTTTAGTTGACTGATCATTTCGGCCGCTCCAGTGTCGCATTGTTTCGTATCGCGATACTGAACAATGCGTCGTGATCAACTCGCGGCGCGCATGATTGAGCAAAATCGGGGAAATACCCGATCGGCAAACTGTGAGGTTTGACGGTTGTGCCGAATACCCGTAGCTTTTTTCAGATCAGGCAAGGTCTGGAATGACGAGGTTGTCTCGGTGGATTACTTCGCGGTACGGCACGTGTCCAAGCAGATCGGGAATTTGCCTGGACTGACAACCTGCAATCTTCCGAATTTCCTCTGCCGAATAATTGACAAGGCCACGGCCAACAACGGCGGAGGAGGGAGAAACCAAATCGACCGACGCCCCCTGCTCGAAGTCTCCCTCGACACCCCGTACGCCGACTGCCAGCAGCGACCGCCCCTGTTGAGTCACAGCCTGGACAGCGCCTTCATCAAGATCGATTCGGCCTTCCGGAACTGCGGCGTTGGCAATCCATTTCTTCCATGCCGGTACGGTTGCTCCCGAGGCAAGAAACAGCGTTCCGGTTTGCTCACCCCTGGCGATGCGATCGAGCACGCCGTCACTTCGCCCATTGGCCAAAATCACGCTTTCTCCCGTGCTGGTCGCGTTCAGAATTGCCCGAAGCTTTGCCTCCATGCCACCGCGGCCGCGGCTGCTTTGTTCTGCAGAAACGTGATCCAGAAGTTGTTCGTCCGGTTTTTCAACGATCGGGATGATGCGACTCTTAGAATCTGTCGGAGAGCCATCGTACAGACCATCGATGGCGGAGAGAATAACAAGCAGAGGGTTGGGGACGAGGCTGGCAATCATGGTCGCCAGTTGATCGTTGTCACCCAGCGCGATTTCTCGAATGCTGACGCTGTCGTTCTCGTTGACAATCGGAATCACATCGAAGCCGAACAGCGTACGAATGGTATTGCGAACATTAAGATAGCGCCGACGGTTTCGAAAATCGTTGACAGTGACAAGAATCTGACCGACGCGATGGTCACGTGCTGCCAGGCTTTCTCCCCAGACTTTCATCAGATGAGTCTGGCCAGCTGCGGCTGATGCCTGGAGCTCCGGTAGTGACTCCGGTTTTTGATTGAGCCCCAGGACTCCGATACCAGCGGCGACGGCTCCACTGGACACAATGACCACTCGTCGGCCGGTTTGAATCAATCGGTCGATCTGATCTGCAAGATGCTGTATCCGTTGCTGATCCAGCTGATCATCTTCGCGCGTCAGAACATTGGATCCGATTTTAACAATGAGTGTCTGCGAAGAATCGAAGACTTCCTGCCGGACCAGGTTTCGCATTTTCTCGTTCTGCTGTTCTGTCGACAGATCAACGACTGTCCTGGTGTTTACGGGTGTCGTGGCAGAAGGTCGAAGTCGTAGAGGGTGGCCGGGATTCGAGTGAGGCA
>CAYZYB010001484.1:0-1574 GCA_964481505.1 uncultured Planctomycetaceae bacterium
GTGCAGAACGTCATTACCGGCGAAGAACTCACGACTCTTCAGGGAACCTGGCACGGACAGGCAGACTTCGAACCGATAGCAGATCGAAGCCACGCATTGCGACGGACGTTGAAGCAACCGCTGCCGCGAGGCATCACCGAAAAAGACAGTCTCGCCAGTGTTAGTCCGCGTGTCTTTCTTGAAGCTATCGCCGCTGAACTGGCACCGGCGATTCATTCCGCATGTCTGTCGTCGAACGGCGTAATTATCGAAGCAGGCCTGTGAGTTCTTCCAGAATCTCAGACGTCACGGTAATCGTACGAGCGTTCGCTGAGAATCCTCGCTGGGCGATAATCAGTCTCGTGAATTCAACCGCAATGTCGACATTCGATTGTTCAAGTTGCCCTGACAGAATGGAGCCACGACCGGTGGACCGGGCAGATCCAAGTTCTACTGCGCCGCTGCTTGTGGTGGCTCGAAACAGATTGTCGCCTCGATTTTCCAGCCCCTGAGGATTGCGGAACATGGCGATTGCCACCTGCGCCAGAGGAAACAGGCGTCCGTTACTGGCGATGCCCTCAACGATCCCGGCTTCATCAATGTTGATGCCGACCAGAGTGCCTGTGGAGAAGCCATTCTGTTCTGTAGCGAGTGACGAAGCCACTGCGATGGACGTCAGGGATGTAAAAGTCCCCGGGTCACCGAAGTTAATTTGCACGGTTTGTGGATCCAGTGTTGGTGAGAACTGAAAAACAAGATTCGCGTCCCCTGTTCCAGCGGATCCGGCCGCCTGAAAGCTGCCGTCTGCATTGAGAGTAATGCCTTCGACCACAGAATCGATCAGCGTGCCTTCACTGGAGTCCAGGCTGGCGTCCAGTCGCCATGTCCCGTCTGTTTGTGGACGCAGTTCCAGGCCGACAACATGCACGTTCCCCTGTTCGTCGAACACTTCCATTCCCCCGCGAACGATATCACCGTCCGTGCCGTTGACGGTTGTCTGCAGCTGATTGGTTGCGAAATCAGAACCGCCTGTATTGCCGACCGAATCGCCAAGACTCACGCTTAGCAGTGAATTTCCTGCGTCATTTGCCTGTACGACGAGTCGCCCGTCTGCGTTCAGGCTTGCCGTTCCGCCTCCAAGCTGGGCATTGATGCCGTCGATGACTGCCCGCACGGTGGTTGTTGCATCCACGGCAATCGTTCCGGAAACAGTGCTGCCATCGCTGTCTGTTCCGGAGAGCTGCAGAGAATCGCTGCCGGCATAGGCTGCGGAAACGAAGTCGAGATCGTTCCACAGGTCGCTTGCCGTAGCTACGGCGCCGCTGACCGTAAAGGGATCGTTCATCGACAGCGTTTCGGTTGTCGCTGGCAGGCTTGACGGAGCAAGATTGCCTCGCAGGTTACTGACTGTCGTGGCCTCACCCGGTACGCTGGCTCCGATTGGAAGCCGAATGCTGGATGAACCAGCCGACTGAAATGCTGGTCCCAGATCACCGACTTCGCCGGTTGTTCCGAATCGCTGGACATGAAAACCAGTTGCGGCATCCACAAGAAATCCGTCGTTGTCGATACTGAATGCCCCTGCACGAGTGTAG
>CAYZYB010001485.1:0-1570 GCA_964481505.1 uncultured Planctomycetaceae bacterium
TCCGGAATTTTGTTTATGCGAGAAGTTTTGTTTCGTGGATTTCTTCGATCTGGTTTGGTGTTTTGTAGTCGAGTGTCTGGTGGATTCTCTTTGAGTTGTAAAACGCTTCAATGTATTCAAAGACGCTCTGTCGGACTTCGCTGATATCGGCGAAGTCTTCGAAGTTTGTCCACTCGTGTTTCAGCGACCAGAAGAATCGTTCCATCACGGCGTTGTCATAACAGCATCCCGTGCGACTCATCGAACATGTGATCCTCAGTGTTCTCAGCACTTGCTGATATTCGTCGGACGTGTACTGACAGCCTCGATCGCTGTGATGCAGAAGTTTGTCTGTGTACGGCTTTCGTGATTCAATTGCTTTCCTCAGAGCTTCACTGACCAGCGGCGTTGCCAGGCTTTCGGAGACCGACCAGCCGACAACTTTTCGGCTAAACAGATCCAGAACAACGGCAAGGTAAACCCAGCCGTCGGCCACCGCGAGGTACGTGATGTCGGTGACCCATTTGCGATTGGGAGCGTCTGCCTCGAAGTTCTGATCAAGAACGTTCTCGGCGGTTTTTTTTTGACGAATCGGCTTGAGTTGTCGTGGGCGTAAAGCTCTTCGACACTCTGCTTTTCAGGCCCATTTCCTTCATGGCTTTGGCGACTGTGTTGCGACAGACGTTCTCCATAGAGTCGTCGTGTTGCAACCGATCAGCGATCTTGTAGCTGCCATAAACCTGGTGAGATTCATCGTAGATTTTCTGCACATCGTCACGAATTCTCCGGCTCCTTTCCGTACGTTTGCTGGTCGTTGGAGAAAGTGACTTGTAGTAGCCGCTGCAGCTCACGCTGAGAACTCGACACATGGCATTGACGGGGAAACAGTCGCGATGCTTGTTGATCCAGACGTACTTCACTGCGACTCTTTCGAAAAGCTCCTATGGATCCTGAAACGGCCGATGGCGGGCCGTCGTTTTTTTTTTGTTTGCAGTCACGATTCGTGAGCGGTCTTTGACCGCCAATCGGATCCCACTACATATCGAACCACTGATTCTTCCCGCCACGTTAAATCAGGTAGCCACGGAAACGTCTTTGCGAATCAGCGAGGCTGACAACAGGGTGAAAGCGAAGATGAACGGAACCAGAAGCAGACATGCATTGAGAAAGTACGGCAAGCTGCCCCCCAGGCTAAAAGCGCTGGCGGCGCCTTCGCGCCAGTGGTGGAAGAATGACAACTGAACAGGGGCACCCGGCGTCGATTCCGGCATTAACAACACAAAGAGCACAAGAGCGACTCCCAAAACAGCCGAGTAGATTCCGTGTCGAACAACGCAGGCTGTCAGTACGATGCTCGAGTAGACAAACAGGTGCAGGACAACCGGAAAGCCAAGACTCGGAACAGTCCAATATGTTGGCACGTATTGCGCATCCGTAGACATCCACGCGATCTGTTGTATCGCCAGTAACGGCAGGTCGTAGCAGCAAACGATCATCGCGGCACCAGTCAGGTACTTCAGCCAAAACCATTTCCGGGGCGAAATCGGGCGAGACCGCCAGAAGGTGTGCAGCTGTGGCTGTAGCGGCGGCA
>CAYZYB010001486.1:0-1568 GCA_964481505.1 uncultured Planctomycetaceae bacterium
GCTAAAGCAAATTCGGAATCCGTTAGAGAGCCCACGCGACAATCGCGTGGGCTCTTTTCGTTGATTCAGAAGAATCGCAATCCTGCGAGCATCAAGCGGAAGTCATCGAATCGTCGACGCCACGCTGGGAGACGACCGGAGTTCACGAACTTTCGAACGAATACTGGAGTGGTGTAGAAGCAGAAGTCATAATGAGATCACATCGTGCTGCATTCAGCACAGCTTCCCCTAACCTTGATTTTTCCAGGAGCCCCAAATGTCTCGCAGCTGCTATGTTGGAGTTTGCCTTTCTCTTCTAATCGCACAAGCATCCGCTGAAGAAGTACAGAAGGTTCCGGCAGACGCTCCCGGGATACAGAGCATTTTCAACGGTAAAGACCTTACCGGCTGGAGCGGTGATGAGCGCCTATGGAGCGTGAAAGACGGCGTGATTCATGGTGAAACCACGCCTGAAAATTCTGCAAAGGGAAACACATTCCTTATCTGGAAAGACGGTCAACTCAAGGATTTTGAACTGCGGCTGTCTTTCCGCTGTAGCAGCACAAACAACTCCGGCATTCAGTATCGCTCGAAGCACATTCCCCCCGGTGACAGAGTCCGAAATGACTGGGTCGTCCGTGGGTATCAGCATGAGATTCGAAACGAAAACAAATTGCCAAACGTTTCAGGCTTTATCTACGACGAAGGCGGCAAGCGTGGCCGAATCATTCTGGTTGGCCAAAAAGGCATCTGGAAAGCCAACGCTTTGGAGCAATCGGACGACACTCTGATTACTGCCGAGGAATATCAGGAATTGTTCCACCTCAACGACTGGAATGATGTGGTCATCATCGCGAAGGGACGCCACATTCAACATTTCATGAATGGTCGTCTGGTTATGGATTTCACTGACAGCAAAGAACGCGCTCTTGCGGAAGGAGTGCTGGCGCTGCAGTTGCACGCCGGGAAACCAATATGGGTTGAATTTCGCAATGTTTGGCTGGCAGCTTTGCACGCCGAAACGAAATAGCCCATTCGTGAGTCTTTGCCCGGTTTATTGAATGTCGCAAACCTGCATTCTGCGTGTTGAGCATTCACTCAGGCAATCGAAACCGTTCAGGCTTCTCTACCCCCTCGTTTGCAAAGGACGGAGCAGCAGGAACACCGTTCGATCAGCCACGAGCTTCAATACGGTCCATTGACGCCTTCGTAAATCGAAAGGCTTCAGCCGCGCGCTCAATCGCGTTTTTGAATGCCGCACCGTCTTTGACTCCGGATAGCTTCATCAGTGTTTCGCCATTGGCCCCGACAAAGCGGATATCACAGGCTTTGAAGAACACCTGACCAGAACTCTGATGAAGCTCAATATGATCAAAGTCACCAAGGCCAATAGACGTAATCAAATTGGGACTTCGAGAAGCCCAAATCTGAACGGCACGGTTCGTTAGCACATAGCGATGGCCAAATAACTTTTGAAAGGTGTACAACAACACGCCAACCGGTGCAGTGGCTAAAGCGAACAGATGCGAAAGACTCGGCCCCATGCCGAAAATCTTGATCGGTAAACATTCGTAAAGACTACCCAACAC
>CAYZYB010001487.1:0-1566 GCA_964481505.1 uncultured Planctomycetaceae bacterium
GTTGATGAATGGATTCTGCGAGTTTCGCGATTTCGCGGCGAAGCGGGTTCTTGGTGGCTGATGTCGCCAACGGTAGTCCGTGGTCAGCCCCTTGGGTGATGGGTTTTCCGCCGTCGGGCAGTTGTACCTCGACGGAGATGTCCAGACTTTCGGACAAGCGTTTGATGCGTGCTTTACCACCTAAATCTGTGAATTTTGGTGCACGGTTCAGCACATAACGCAGCTTTTCGACGGGCAATTCTTCGGATTGCAGTGCGCGTTTGAAGCGCAAAGTGTTCTGAGCAGAACGCAAATCCATTTCCATCGTCACGAAATAGAGGTGGGCTGCGTTCAAAACCGTTTCGGTCCATTGCACCAGCGTCGACGGCATGTCGATCACAACGTAATCAAAGTGCGCGCGTGCCATGTCGATGACACGGGTAATGTCCTCGGGCGTGACCAAATCCAGCGGGATCATGTCAGCAGGGGCCGTCAGCACCTGCAATTGGTTCTCGAATGTCAGCAAAGACTGGCCAAAGGAATCTTCATCCATGGCTTCGGTGTCGGAAAGCATCTCAAAGACCGCTTCGCGGCGTTGCAAATCAAGGTAGGTCGAGGCCGAACCGAATTGTAAATCCAAATCCAACAGGCAAACATTGGGGCTTTCGTCAGGATTTAGCAGCGCCAGTTCCCAGGCCAAGTTGACCGCCAAAGTGGTTGCACCTGTGCCACCAGCAATGCCATGGGCGACAAAAACAGCCCCTTCTTTGTTTATGCCGGTTTTCAGTTGGGCAGTTTTACCTTCTTCTACGGGTTGAGGCTTGCTGGCAGTTTTCAGGCGATTGATAGCCTGCTGCAATTCGCCTTCGGGCAGAGGGTAGGGGACAAATTCGTCGGCACCAGCGCGTAGCAACTGGTGCAACGAGGCGGGGGTCACGTCTTCGGCGATAAGAATGACTTGGATTTCACGCGCCTTGGCTTGCGAGATGATTTCAGTCATCAGCCCAAGGTTGTCTTCGTCAGAGTAATCCAATGCTAGGGCGACAAATTCCAACGCCTTGGCGTCGGGTTGCCCAAAGAAGGCCAAAGCTTCTGCAAAACTCAGATCACCCCAGGATTCGCCCATGGCGTGTTCCATATCTTCGATCAAAAGATCAAAGTTCTGTACGTCGCGACTGATCGTACATGCCGCAATCGGCGTGGTTTCTGGTTGTGGCATTACACTGCTCATTGCCCGTTCGTCCTCTAATTTAAAGGGAGCACACAGCGGCAAAGACGTGAATTACGTCCAATTGACTGTGGCACCCGCGCCCAAAAAAGGTATGGGCGTGCGCGTTCTTAGGACATTTGTCGCAGTCAATTCGGGCGAGATTTGGGCCAAAAAGCTCCAATTGTTTGGTAATGCGGAACGATAAGGCGCGCAGACAAGGGATTGTCTGCGCGCCTTTTGGTCGTAAAAAGTGGGGTCTTGCTTACTGTTCTGTACGCAAGTCAGCCCCTGTGATGCCAGGCAGACCCGTCTCAGCAGCACCTGATTCTACCTAATCGCGCTAGACGATCTGGGCGTACGTGCCTTCCAGAACAGTA
>CAYZYB010001488.1:0-1563 GCA_964481505.1 uncultured Planctomycetaceae bacterium
GTCAAACAGTTTGATGGAAGCGATGGCGCTCGGCGTACCAGTTGTGGTGAGCGACATTCCGGCCAACCGAGAGCTCGTCGATCATCAACAAAACGGCTTGGTATTTCCGTTGGGGATCGGACCGGAACTTGCCAAAGCCTGCAGGCGAGTTCTGGAAGACAGCGATCTTGCGAAACAGTTGGGCGAGGCTGCTCGGGAGATGATTCGGCAAAGGCACAGCGTGGAGCAGCTTGTTGAGAAGCATGTTGAGTTGTATCGGGAGCTTGCAGAGCGATCAGGGAAAGCAGATCGAGGAAAGCGGAAAGCTGTTGTATCCGACGTGGGATGAATGGCAGCGTAGTGGCGGCTTCCAGCCGCCAGTGGTATCTTGTTGTCGGAGTTTTTTGGATGGCAACATAACACCAATACGTGAAGCGGACGGAGGATCTGAAACGTCAGATCCGGAAATTCAGAGTGAGGACATATCGGCGTGTGCGGCATTGCAGGAACGGTTTGGTGGCAGCAGAACAAGCGAGTTGATCGCGACGTGTTGCAACGCATGACCGATGCGATTCAACATCGAGGTCCTGATGCGGAGGGGCACTGGAGTGTTGAGCAATCGGGTGATCGTCGACCGGGAGTCGCACTGGGGCATCGACGTTTGTCGATTATCGATGTGGCAGGAAGTGTTCAGCCGTTAAGCAACGACGATGGTAGTGTCCAGATTGTTTTTAACGGAGAAATCTACAACTACCGCGAACTTCGTGAGGACTTAAAAGCGGCCGGACATCAATTTCGAACTGAGGGTGATACGGAAGTTATCGTTCGGCTTTACGAGCAGCACGGTCTGGATTTTGTGCAGCGTCTCCGCGGCATGTTCGCTTTGGCCATTTGGGACGCTCGTGAGCAAAAGTTGGTCATGGCCCGCGACCGCATGGGGCAGAAACCGTTCTTCTACCGCCTTGAGGATGGGCGTTTCTCCTTTGCCAGCGAACTCAAAGCCATTCTGCAAATTCCGGGCATGCCTCGGGAACTCGACCGTTCCGCGGTGCTTCGCTTTTTGACACTGCAGTACGTTCCTGCACCGCATTCGATGTTGCGAGGATTCCAACGGCTGCCTCCGGCAACGCTGGCCGTTTTGAAAGACGGTGACTTCACGGCCGATCGATACTGGACAGCGCCGTATGATCAGCCGGAACTGCACCGCAACCGTATCGAAGACTGGACGGAAGAGTTGCGGCACGAAATGACCGAAGCCGTGCGACTAAGACTTCGCAGCGACGTGCCTTTGGGAGCGTTTCTGTCAGGCGGAATCGATTCCACGATCACCACCGGTCTGATGCAGGAACAGTTGGATCAGCCGGTGAAGACGTTTTCGATCGGATTTCCGGTGAAGGCATTCGACGAGCGTCACTACGCGCGGCAGGCTGCCGAAATGCTGGGGACGGATCATCATGAAGCGATGGTGTGTCCGGATGCACTGGAGATTCTACCCAAGCTGATCTGGCACTACGACGAACCGTTTGGAGACAGTTCTGCCATTCCGACGATGTATCTCTCGAACATGACGCGAGAGCATGTGAC
>CAYZYB010001489.1:0-1561 GCA_964481505.1 uncultured Planctomycetaceae bacterium
TTCCAGAGGCAATGGTCGCCGTTTTTCTTCTGATGACATCAGTTGGAACGGCGAGCGAAACACTCCAGGGCCATTCAAGACGACCAGGTTGGGTTTCCTGAACCCGCCGGATTCGAGTCATTTCTTCGCTCAACCACCCATGGTTGACAGGTTGTGGCAAGATGGTGTCGAACGTTTTTCCGGCAGAAATTGCCAAGAAAGCGAATGGTGATGGAACTCCTTCGATGGCCGGTTACGCAGTTGCTGCTGGTCTCTTTTCTGATAGCAAACAGCACCACTGCGGCGCAAATTGCGTCCAACGCACAAATCGAATTTGATTCGCGTGACATCATTTCTGAAATCGACGCCAGCACACGTGGTGGTGAAATTGTCCTTCAGCCGGTTTGGTGGCAGAAGCATGTTGCGAAGTCGTACAGCCAGTTGGATCCGCTGCCAACGGATATTCATACGGCGTTATTTCTAGCGATTCAGCATTCGCATCGGATTCGCATTGCCAAGCAGGATCCGCTGATTCGGCAGACGGCCATTCAGGAAGCGAGCGCAAATTTTGATTGGGTCAAGTATGTCAATTCCATTTGGAATGAAAGCAGCGAACCAGTTGGTAATCAGTTAACGGCTGGCGGAACAGTAGGTCGCTTTGAAGATCACACGGCTCAGCTTGGTGCTGGCTTGCGCCGCACAAACGAGTATGGTGGTCGACTTGATATTGGTCAGCGGTTCGGTTGGCAGGACAACAATTCTCAATTTCTGACGCCACGAGATCAGGCGACCGGCCGATTCTCCGTGTCGTACACGCATCCATTGATGCGGGGCCGAGGCACCTATTACAACACCAGCATTGTCTTTCTGGCACGTGTGGATGCCGCTGCGGCTGAGCACGAATTTCTGGGTATTCTTCAGGAGGAGTTGTTTGGCATCACGGAAGCCTACTGGCAACTTTATCTCGAACGCAGTTACCTGGCTCAACAGATCAGTCTCTATCTGAAGACAAAAAAGATCTACGAATTTCTTTCGGCTCGCCAGAATGTGGACGTTCAGCCGACTCAACTTGTCGCAGCCAGAAGTGCACTGGCCAGTCGTCGTGCCGAATTGATTCGATCCCGGACCGCGGTGACGAACGCGGAGACTCAACTTCGAGGGTTGATCAACGCGCCGCAGCTGTCGACTTCAGATCAGATGGAGCTTTATCCCTCCGAAATCCCAACTCTCGATTACATACCAACCGATCTTTCCGATCAGCTTCGCACCGCTTTGCAAACACGCCCTGAACTCGCAGCAGCAGTCCGGCAGGTCAAGGCGGCCTGTCGCAGGCTCGGGATTGCTCGCCACGAAATGATGCCTTCGCTTAACCTTGTGACGCAGGCGTCAGCAGCAGGACTTCGCGGAAGCAGCCAGTTTGGAAGCGCATTTGTGGACCAGTTTACCGGCACTCCAAGCTATTCGATTGGTCTGCAGTATGAAGTTCCTATTGGGAATCGAGCTGCCAGGGCTCGCGCGTGTCGTCAGCAGCATGAAGTGACTCGACTGCGAAGTGAATATGCTCGAGCAATCGAGGCAATCA
>CAYZYB010001490.1:0-1561 GCA_964481505.1 uncultured Planctomycetaceae bacterium
GGCTTACGCGCCCACTTTGCCATTATCAACGATGACTACGGGCCGTAGACGGTTGAACTATGTCAGATAAAAAACGATGGATGACGCGATTTTTCAAGGCCGCGCCCCGCGCCCCGCGACTGCACGAACAATTGGAAGATCGCGTTCTGTTTGACGCTGTCCCCGACTTATCAGGTGAGCTCGTTGAAGCCATTAGCGAAGATCCCTTCGTTCCGGAAACTAACGCTTCCGTCGAACTTTCTGTCAACGCAGGCACAGCAACTCAGCAATCGCCCTCCCACGAAAGCACGGAAATCGTCTTTGTTGACAAAAGTGTCGACGGCTACGGCGTGCTTGTTGCTGACCTGGTGATCACCAACAGTGCTGAAGTGATTTTTCTGGATGCAGAAGCGGACGGCCTGTCTCAGATTGCAGATGCGCTGCGTGCTCGAAGCGGAATCACTGCGATTCATATCATTTCGCACGGTGACCAGGCAGAACTTTCGCTGGGAACCGCAACGCTGACGGCGGAATCGATCACTGGTGAACATGCGGACGAATTGGCAGTCATCAGCGCTGCGATGTCCGATGATGCTGACCTGCTGCTTTATGGTTGTAACTTTGGTGAAGGTGAAGTGGGCGCTGCGGCTGCGCAGGCGCTGGCAGATGCAACCGGAGCGGATGTTGCCGCGTCAACCGACCTGACCGGCAACATTCTGCTGGGCGGCGACTGGGATCTGGAACTGCGTACCGGTTCCGTTGAAGCGACCGTGCTGGCGTCAGCCAACTTTGCGCGCGTGTTGAACGTTGAAGCCACTGAAAGCATCGTTACTGTCCAGGACGCGGAGAATAGCGGCGCGGGAACGGTTTCGCTGATGTCGAACCAGGCGCCGAACGCTGTCACGACCAGTGGGACGCCTTCACGAGTCGGCCAGATGCTGGAACGTGTCTGGCAGTACGACGAAACGGGGGATGTTGGAGAGGCATCTTATGTGTTTGACGTTTCGGGAGTCTCAAACATCAACGGAACAATCGCGGCGGAGTTTGGGCTGATCATCTCTGACACGTCGGATCTGTCCGGAACAAACACGACAACGCTGGTTGCGAGCGGTTATGACTCAACGAACAAGTTGATCTTTTTTCACGGAGTCGATCTGAATCCGAACGATTATTTCGGGCTTGCTACCCAGGTTGTGGCTGACAATTTTTCTGTTTTCCCAACGGCATCAGGGCTTGAAGATTCGTCGATTGACCTGGGGTTAACTTTGAATCCGGCTCTGACGGACGGCGGCACACTACGTGATGTTTTTGACACAGCGATCGGTTACCGAGCCAGCAACGCGGATACAGCGGCGACAGAGTTTCTGATTCCTGCCGGAACAACGGGCATCAAAATTACGGGGTATTCGACTCTCGACATCGGCACCTCGGCTTCGGATTCTCGCAACGACGACTACCAGTCGCTGAGTGTCAGTATCGACTTATTGAATGAAACGTCGTCCGGATTTATTGCTCACCTTGTTGACCAGGGGCCATCGCGATCAGATCAGTTTGGCTGGAGTGATGCGCCATTGGGCACACC
>CAYZYB010001491.1:0-1560 GCA_964481505.1 uncultured Planctomycetaceae bacterium
GTCGGTGGGACGCCTCCGTTTATTCAACGTGGCGACGGACCGCACCTGTTCGACATCGATGGCAATCAGTACATCGACTACATCGGTTCATGGGGCCCGCACATCCTGGGACATCGGCACCCGGCCGTCATTTTGGCCATTCAAAGCGCGTTGGAAACCGGCACCAGTTTTGGAGCTCCCACAGTTGCAGAATCTGATCTCGCGGAACTTGTTGTCAAGCTTGTTCCGTCGGTCGAAAAAGTCCGCATGGTAAATTCCGGCACAGAAGCCACGATGTCAGCGATTCGATTATCGCGAGGCTTCACCGGGCGAAACACGATCATTAAGTTCGCTGGTTGCTACCACGGTCACGTCGACAGCCTGCTGGTTCAGGCTGGCAGCGGAGCCCTGACACTCGGAGCTCCTTCCAGCCCAGGTGTTCCGGAAGGTTGCACGGCGGATACCATTGTTCTGCCGTACAACGACGTTGCGGCTTTGCAGGCCGCTTTTTCACAGTATGGCGAAAAACTGGCAGCGGTCATTTTAGAACCCGTGTGCGGAAATATGGGATGCGTCATTCCCACCGAAGACTTCCTGCAGTCACTGCGCCAACTATGCACAGACAACAAAACTGTCTTGATTTTCGACGAAGTCATGACGGGCTTTCGCGTCGGCCTGAACTGTGCACAAGGACGATTCGGGGTCACACCAGATGTCACAACGCTCGGGAAAATTCTGGGAGGTGGAATGCCGGTCGGTGCTTACGGGGGCCGCGCCGACATCATGGATGCAGTGTCTCCTGTCGGATCAGTTTACCAGGCCGGAACTTTGTCTGGAAATCCGGTTGCGATGGCCAGCGGGATGGCAACTTTGAGCCAATTGGAAGCTGATGATCCGTATGACAAACTCGACAGACTCGCCACCCAACTTGCGGAAGGCTTTTTGACTGCAGGTCAGGAAGCTGGCATTCCTGTACAGGTCAACCGCGTCGGCAGCATGCTCACGCTGTTCTTTAATGAATCCCCGGTAACAGACCTGGCGACAGCGACCGCCTCTAACACAGACCGCTTTTCGAAGTGGTTTCACGGCATGCTCGACCGAGGCGTCTATCTGCCATGCAGTCAGTTTGAGGCCTTGTTCGTCTCAACGGCCCATACGTCGGAACTCATCGAAGAAACGCTCACCGCCGCCGCGGTTACCTTGTCGACACTCTAATCGACCATCCTGACCGGCGTATGCAGGCGACGGTTGCATGTGAAGTGCGGATTACAACGGAATCGTCGATTCGCTGGAATTCCATAGCCGAAATCCGGGCCAAACACAGGAGGGAATGTAACGGTTTTAACGATGATTCCGGTTCTTCCTGTGAGGAGGGCGATCATGTTGCAAAAAAGCAACAGAGCGTTTCGACCGGAACATTTTGATGTGCAATTGAATCAGCAACCAGCCATATCCAGCAAGTCTGTCACACCCGTTCAACGTGAGGAGTATGCTTGCGACGCAATCAGCAGGGCCAGAGGCAATTCTTTCACTTCATCCCTATCTGTCCTAGTAAATAACGCCCATTCAACAAATGAGTTC
>CAYZYB010001492.1:0-1558 GCA_964481505.1 uncultured Planctomycetaceae bacterium
CGATTTGCTGTCGACGGTCAAGAATCTTGATTCGATTAACGCGTCGGTCAGTGTTTGTTGGGCCAGACCATCTTTCATCTGTTCCAGACTTGCGCTTCGGCGCACGGCGGTTTGGTCGCCCTCGATATCAAACGACACCAGTAGCGGCAATAGCTCAGGAAACGCTTTCTGTGCTTCAGCAGGCAGTGACCCAAACACTGAATCGGCTCGCTTGCCTAGTGCGCCGATAACTCCACCGAGCTGGTTGTAGGAGGCAAACGTTAACGTACGGGTGGCTTTGTCGTATAGTCGGAAGAGTTCATCCAAAGCGAATTGCAGTAGTGGCAAGGTTCCAGCTTCTACGACTGCCTCGTCCAAGATAATCTGATCGAGCGACTTGCCGGTATGTTCGTCGTATTCAAATCGGAGTCCTGCCAGTCTTGCGGGCTCGGTGATCATGCGGGACATCGCGGCGTGCCCGGGTGGCAGCAGATCAAAGTGACCTCGGTCTCCTTTCAGTTGCAGAAAAGCCTCGGAGCATTGCGCTTGTGGATAGAAGTCGCTACGAAGCGTGGCCAAGAAAATGATTTGATCGCAGCTGGCCAGCGTTTTGATCGCCAGCAGAAATTGCTCTCGGTTCTCTGCTGAAATTCGGCGGTCAGTCCACAGCTCTTCCAGTTGATCCAGCACTACCAGAACAGCAGGCACGTGGCCTTTCAAATTCGCGGCAGCAGTTTTCAAGGCGGCTGCAATTCCGAGACTCATTGTCAGGTCGGATGCATTGACCAAGCCATCAGCGATTTGTTGAATGTCTTCGACGTTGGTTTCACTGCCCAGCACATCGTAGATCTTATTGATCACACCAACGATCAGGTTTTCAGGAGACTCTGAAGGGGCAAATCTGGCATAAAACCATTTCGATTTTTCATCCGAGCCATTTTCCAACAGGCTGGCGGCAACTCCGGCCTGAGCAAGAGAGCTTTTCCCGGATCCACTTGCACCAACGATCACAACAAAACCGCAACCAGCCGCCTGTTGATCGCGTAGCCGTTGCATTACATCGCAAACTTCTTCGCCGCGCCCGCGAAAGATGGGAGCATGTTCAATTCCAAAAGTCCGCAATCCACGGTAGGGATTCTCCAGCCAACTGGCGGCCTGATCGGATTCAACCAATTCATTCAGGATGTTTTGCAGGTGGACGCGTAGCCGATCCGCAAAGCCGACGGGTTCTTTGTAGGTGAAATAGGCTCGTTGATTGCGGCCATCTTCGTCGTGAAACTGTTCCTGAACAAACGCTTCGGTTAGCTTACGCTGTTCAATCAGCGAATCGAGCTGGGAGGTGCCATAACTTTCTGTCAGTCGCTGTTTGAAACCCGTATCATCATCGCGCACGTAAGCCAAAATTTTAGGGCGTTCCTTGCCACTTTTCTCAAACGCCACCAGCATCAAATCGAATTCACGCTCGGTACCGCTGCGGTAGTGAGTGCCGTCCGGCTTTTTCATTTCAAGTGGGCTGCCGAGTCGTGACCAGAGGATAAAGACGGCGATGTCGATCGGCTGTTTTTCGACAATGAAGTCA
>CAYZYB010001493.1:0-1556 GCA_964481505.1 uncultured Planctomycetaceae bacterium
CCGCAACACCGCGGGATGATGGTGATGATGTTTGCCAGCATGGACGCCGCTTTACAAGCCATGCAACTGCTGCTGATTTTGGAGCCCAATGCCTGTGACCTTCTTGACCGACGGCTGCTTAGCCTTGGACGAGATGCCGATGACAGATTTCATGATGTTGTCCATCCCAATGCGGAAGCCGGACTGTTCATCGAATTCAACGGCGTTAGTCAGTCAGATATCGAGGGTCGCATTGCAAATGCAAAGAAACTCATTCAAGCCTCGGACTTCCAACACGCCATTACTCGCACGGCGGTTGACCTGGCTGACGTAGAATTCCTGTGGCGCCTTCCTGCCCGAGTCGTTTCACTATTGGCGGGTCTCAAGGGAGAATCGCGACCGCTGCCGTTTGTGGAAGATATAGCCGTACCGCCGGAGTGCATTTCCCAATTCCTAAAACTCTCACAGCGCACCTTTCAGAAGCATGAAGTAACGGCCACGCTGTACGCTCACGCAGCGTCCGGTCAGCTGCACCTGCGACCGATGCTGCCTTTGCCAAAACCCGGGCAGTCGGAGATCATGGAAGCGATCGCTCGGGACCTATATCGGCACGTCAAAACGCTTGGAGGCACCATCAGCGGCGAACACGGCGATGGACTTTCGCGGACAGCCTTCATTCGTTCGCAGTATGGACCGCTGTATCGAACATTTCAGCAGGTCAAGGAAATATTCGACCCTCAGCAATTGCTGAATCCCAACAAGATTATCAGCAACGATGGACAACTCACCGTTCGTCACCTGCGGAATCCGGTGGCGCGTGATTCAGTGACATCGGAAGGCGAAGAAGCCAATCTGTTGCCGATACTGCAGCTTAACTGGAACGCTGCCGAAGCGATGGAAGCTGCCGCACGATGCAACGGCTGTGGCACATGCCTTTCGACAGATGAAGCGCTCAGAATGTGTCCCTTCCATCAGGAAGAAGCAATCGAAGAAAACAGTCCGCGTTCGAAGGCGAATCTGCTGCGGCGCCTGTTAAGCGGAGCAGAACACGCCGATGTTCTTAGTGACAACGCAGTCAGAAGAGTTGCCGAGAGTTGCTTCAACTGTAAACAGTGCGAATCAGAGTGCCCCTCCGGCGTAGACATTCCACATTTAATGCTGGAAATGCGTGCTCAAAATGTTGCGGTCAATGGGCTTGGAAAGACAGACTGGCTGCTATCTCGGTTTCATACCTACGCGAATTTCGCATCACGCTTTCGAATCATGGCGAACCGCCTGATTCGGCACGGAGTTTTCCGTAGCATGCTGAAGAAGAGTATCGGCATTGCCGAGAAACGTCGGCTGCCGCAATTCGCGAATCGGGCGTTCATGAAATCGCCACGAGTCCTGAGCGAACACAACGTCGTTGCACCAAATTCGCCGACACCGACCGTCATTTATTTCGTGGATTACTTCGCCAATCACCACGATCCTGACCTTGCCGAAGCCTTCGTGCGTATCCTTCAGCACAATGGCTATCGCGTTCACATTCCACGCACACAAACCGTCTCCGGAATGGCCATGATCGCCGTTGGTGA
>CAYZYB010001494.1:0-1553 GCA_964481505.1 uncultured Planctomycetaceae bacterium
GGAATACGTCGTCACGAATATTGTCACCGCAGACGACGGAAACATCGGGATAGTAGAAACTGGTTTTCGAAGCCGTCTGAACTTTCACCTTGCTGTCTGAATTTAAGGCTCGGCAGGATGAATCTTTCAACTGGGCATGAAGTTCTGCAAGCACATTGCTGGCGATCAGGTTGTGGTTATAGCGACCACCAACCATTGCATAGATCTGACCGTCAACATACTCATGCTTATGACGAGCTTCTGCTTCGCCGACAAGATAGTCCTCAATCGACACAGGACTCAGCCGCTCAGATCCGGTAATGCTCATCGAAATCTCACTGAAAGGTGTTGATGCCAACCGGCCCCATTGTACCCCAGGAAGATCCAACAGCAATAATCAGTTTTGACGGGCAGGCAGACATTACGCCGGCTGCCAAACAAAGATCTCACCCTTACCGGGAACAGACAGGTCGCCGGCAAAACGCTGGTAGGCTCCGTCTGATGCAGCAAATGGAAGGTCGATTCCGTATTGTTTCAATTGTTTTGCGTACACATTCATGAATGTGGGATTGGAACTGTTCGAATACGTAAACGTCGGCATCAACTTAAGTGGCTTCATGGAGATGATGGTTCCGCGATTCATCCATGCGCCCGTACGAATTTCTGCGCCCGCCAGCAGGACGATTGTGCCGCCCTTCATCTGCAAACCGCAAAAGTCTCGCGCGGGGCCTCCCAGAATGATCGTGCCTCGCTTCATGCGCAGGCCAACTTCCAGACCTGCCGATCCGTCGACGATAATGGTGCCGTTCTTCATGCCCGCCAGCGAACCTCGATAGCCCGCACCGATCTGTCCGCCCGCATTGCCGTGGACATGGATGAAACCGTTCTTCATTTCGCCACCGACCCAGTCGCTGGCATCACCATGAACTTCGATGTGGCCGCCTTTCATATAGGCCCCCAGGTGCATGCCCGCGTTACCGTTGACAGTAATGCTGCCCTTCGACATCGCACGACCGATCCAGCGGACCTTGTTCAAATCGCCGGTGAGAACAAGTTCGTCGCTGCGTTCACCTTCAACATCGAAAAACTCTTCGAGCGGCAACTGACGTTTACCATGATAAAGAGTAAGAGCGCGTATTTCCGCATTCGAAAGTTCGCAAAGAACGTCCGGTGACAGTACCTCGGATTCCAAAGGCACGACAGGAGATTGCTTCAGCGTCAAAGTGATGGTCATAGGTCGAATACACAGAATTCAGAACACAAAATGCGAAAAGTCGACAGATGAGCTATAAGAGAAGACCGGCTTTCCGCTTTCCGCCCTTTCCTGTTGTGCTTACAGCTCCTGCAACTTCGGATTTTCAATCCGCTGCAGTTCGACGGGATAGTTATCGAACTGCATGGTGTAGCAATCTTCGAAACGAGGCCGCATAAATTCGTCCGTTTCAGGAGCGTAGTGAGGCTTGACCAGATATTCGCGACCTTGCGGAGTCTCGCGAATATCGCCGTCCTCAATCACCACCTCCCCTGCTTTGATGACATATCGTGGATGACTAAACATTCGAGCAACATCATCG
>CAYZYB010001495.1:0-1553 GCA_964481505.1 uncultured Planctomycetaceae bacterium
CTTTCACCCAGACGCGATAATTGCCAGCTGTCAGAGCTGCATCGGGCGTGAACGACGTGTCGGTCAGAGTGTCTTCACGAACGGTGACGGTGTTGGTGTCGGTATTCAGCACGTGCAGAATGTAACGACCGGCTCCGGAAACCGGACTCCAGGAAATCGTCGGCGTATTATCGAAAACGGTGCCTGCCGGCTCGTGAACTGTGGATCTCGGCTGCGTGCCAGTGACCGCTGCGATCGACCAGCCGCGGTTTCCAATGGCGTCCGACGCGCGAATCCACCAGCGTGTTTCGCCGTCGGGCAAATCGCTGGTCGGCGTGTAACTTGTCGCTGCAATATCTTCGATAACCTGATCGCCGGTCGAGGTCCTCAGGAATAACGTATAGGCGGTGGCAAACGGAATCGGCTCCCATTCGAACGTTGGTCGGTTCGTGAAGGCTCCATCAAGCGGCCCGATCAGCGTTGGACGAACTTCAAAAGTATTTGCCTGGGACCACGGCGTTACGTTGCCCGCCGCATCGAACGCTCGAACCCAATAGCGATAGCCGGCAGAATCAAGCGTTGCCGGTGGAGACCACGACGTTCCGAGTACGTTGGTGTCGGAAAAGATACGCTGCCCGTCAGGGAAAATTCGCGAGAACCACATTTCGTACCGAACGGCGCCCGGAACGGCTTGCCACGTGAGAGTTGGTTCTGTGCCAGGGTAACGATCAATGGCGTCCAGCGTCACTGTTGTGTCGTCGGCGATTGTGATGTCAACCGATGGTGTCGATCCGAGAATGACGCCGGGGGATGGATTAGAGAGCGTGAGAGTCGCTGTTTCTGTTGCCGCTTCCAGAATTCCGTCGTCTGTAATCGTAAGTGTTGTGGAGCCGGTTGTTTGACCGCTTAAGATTGAGATTGTGGTCGCATCGAGTGAATAGTCGCCAGTAGTAATGCCGTTTCCTGTGACGACGACCTGCACGGTTTGATCGCCGACGACGGCAGAGTCAGCGGTGGCGGTGATCGTAATCACGGTTTGATCGTCTTCGCGTCCGGCGGTGGTGTCGACACTGATGTTGACGGGGACGGGAACGTCGTCGTTGGTGATGGTGCCGAAAGCCTGAGCATCTGCAATGGTCACGTCGGCCGTTGCGTTCGAAAGGTCAACGAAAAAGGTCTCGTCGGTTTCTGTGTTAAGGTCACCGTTGATCGTGACATCGATGGTTTGCGTTTCTCCCGCGTTACCGGTGAAGTTCAGTGTGCCGTTCGTCGCGACGTAGTCGATTCCCGCATTTGCTGAGTCGTCGCTGGTGGCGTAGTCGACGGAAAATCCGCCGGTGACGGCCAGATCAGCAGAGACAGTGAAAGTGAGCGTTGTTGTCCCGGAATCTCCTTCCACGATCGATACGTCCGCGATGCTCAGAGATGCCGTGTCGTCACTGGTGATGGCAATATCCTGAGCGGTCGTTGCGCCGAGAATGACTCCGGATGACGGATTGCTGATGGAGACCGTCGCAGTTTCCACAGCTTCGATCAGACTGTCATCCTGCACGGTAAATGTTGTCGTTCCGGTG
>CAYZYB010001496.1:0-1549 GCA_964481505.1 uncultured Planctomycetaceae bacterium
CTTTTGTAAGCAGTGTTTTATGGCAGTTTTTCTCGGCATCGACATCGGCACCAGCGGCACCAAAACTCTTGCCGTCAACGAAGATGGCACCATTCTGGCGTCCGCAACTGTTGAATATCCTCTGTCGAGTCCCAAACCCGGTTGGTCAGAACAGGAACCGATCGACTGGTGGGATGCGTCCGTCAACAGCGTGAAGAAAGTCATGAAGTCCGCAAAGCTGAAAGCAGCGGATGTTGGTGGCATCGGACTCAGCGGCCAAATGCACGGCAGCGTCTTCCTCAACAAATCCGGCAACGTAATTCGCCCGGCGCTGCTGTGGAATGATCAACGCACGACCGCCGAGTGTGCCGAAATCGAAAAACGCGCTGGTGGACGCAGGAAGCTGATCAAGATGGTGGCGAATCCTGCCCTCACCGGATTCACCGCGCCAAAAATCCTGTGGCTCAGAAACAACGAACAGAAAAACTTCGACAAAACGGTTCAGGTTCTTCTACCGAAAGATTACGTCCGCTATCGTCTTACCGGAGACTTCGCCACGGAAGTCAGCGACGCCTCTGGCACGCTTTTGCTGGATGTGGTGAAACGCAAGTGGTCCAAAACGCTACTCGGTAAACTGGATCTTGATGCCTCTTTGCTTCCGAAAGTTTACGAATCGGAAGACGTCACCGGAGGACTCAGCGAAGCCGCCGCCAAAGCGACGGGACTCAATGTCGGCACACCGGTCGTTGGTGGTGGTGGAGACCAGGCGGCTGGCGCAATAGGCAACGGCATTGTTCGCAAGGGAATCGTATCCGCCACCATGGGCACCAGCGGCGTGGTGTTTGCTCACAGCGACAAAGTCCAGGTCGATCCGGAAGGACGTCTGCATACGTTTTGTCATGCTGTGAGAGGCAAGTGGCACGTGATGGGGTGCGTTTTGTCGGCAGGCGGAAGTCTGCAGTGGTTCCGCAATCAACTCTGCCAACAGGAAATCGCGGCCGCAAAAAAACAGAAGATCGATCCGTACGAACTCATCACCGAACAGGCTGCTCAAGCGCCAGCAGGATCGGAAGGCCTGTTCTTTCTCCCATATCTCACGGGAGAACGCACGCCTTACGCCGACGCCAACGCTCGCGGCAGCTGGATCGGCCTCAGTCTGCGTCACAACAAAGGTCACATGGCACGATCTGTTATCGAAGGCGCTACCTATGCCATGCGAGACTCATTGGAAATTGCAAAACAGATGGACATTCCGATCAAAGAAATCCGACTGTCCGGTGGTGGTGCCCGCAGCGATTTCTGGCGGCAAACTCAGGCCGACATTTACGGTCAGTCGGTTGTCACAATCAATGCCGAAGAAGGCCCGGCTTACGGCGTGGCGCTTCTGGCCGCCGCCGGAACGGGAGCTTACAAAAATGTTGTGGAAGCCTGCAAAGCAACGATCTCAATCGCCACAAAGACAAAACCAAACGCAGCTGCAAAGAAAAAGTACAACACCTCGTACCCGACGTATCAAAACCTGTATCAGTCCCTGAAGGGCGACTTTGCGGAGATCCAGAAACTGGTGTAG
>CAYZYB010001497.1:0-1548 GCA_964481505.1 uncultured Planctomycetaceae bacterium
CTGCACGGCGTGGACGGCGCCCCGTGTCCGATCGAGGCCGGTGCCGACTCGCTGGGCGAACGCTTCAGCCTGACCCTGTGAGCGTCAAGGCGCTAGCCGACGGTTCGTTGCGACTGGTACGATAGTCAAATGGCCAGCGATGCAAACGATCCGATTTCGCTCTTCATCACATGGACTGCATACGGTTCGTGGTTGCCAGGTGATGCGCGCGGGTGGAAGAAGTGGAAACGCGGAGAGCAACAGCCGCAACCGGTTCTTGAGGATTGGTGTAAGGGGCGGATGAAAGAGAAGGCCGTGTTGCTGGACGAGCGTCATCGCAAAACGGTCGAATTTGTGATTCGTGAACACTCACAGATTCGTGGCTGGGAGTTGCACGCGGTTTCCGTCCGATCGAATCACGTTCACGTTGTTGTGACGGTTGTTCCCAAGACAGGCAACAAGGATTATCGAGCTGCTGATGGCATCAAGCGGGTTCGTGACGAATTGAAAGCGAATGCGACTCGTGTTCTCAGACGCTGTGAAAATCCGATTCAAAACAAGAAAGTATGGACCAAGGGCGGGGATATTGAGTTTGTTGATACGGATGATGATTTGGAACAGGTTGTGATCTATGTTAGTGAGGCACAAGACCGGATGGATCGCGGAAAGTAGGGACTGACGAACCGGCGGCTAGCGCCTTGCCGCTCACAAAGCACCAGGAACAAACAGCTCAGTTGAGCATGCCGAATAGCGCGGAGTCTGTCCAGCATGTCATTAGCGAAGATTAGTGTTCCCCCTGCCGTCACTGAGAGTCCTGATTCCAAAGTGGCTTCAATATCTTCGCGGTGATATACGCCGGGTCGTTCTCGTATTTTTCATTTGCAAACTTTTTAACTGCAATTCGAATCTCAGTTGGTGACCAGAAGACCCAACCTTTCTTTTTGAACAGCTGTTGGATTTCATCTTCACGTTTCTGGTAAACCTTCCCGGCGGCCAAGCCGAGCTGGATTGTCGTCTTCTTGTCCGCCATACCGCTCTCGATCAGATCTTGCTTCAGTTTGCCAAACACGATTTTTCGATAATTGGCACACGTGAACAACTTCAAGTTCCCAGTCGGAGTTGCATGCTCTTTCTTTAACGCGGAAAGTCTGACGCCCGCTGAATTCAAATACGATTTCACTTCCATCGCGACAACAATATTGTCATTCGGCTTAAAGGCCAGCAAGTCAATCTCGGGACGCGGCATCGTTGGTTTGCCGATCCTTCGTTTTTGTTCGGGACTAAGGTCGATTTTAAACAGCTGCCGTGCCCAGTAGCCTTCCGATTCCAGAATTGTTTTGACGATATTTTCAAAGTAATCCATCCAAATAACCTTTTGGTTTCACAGGGAAAAACTGCCAACACATTAGCGTACCTGACCAGCCACGAAGCAACACGCGCGTCCAGCCACGAATTGGCGAAATGATTTAGCCATGGGCGTCAGCCCATGGAACCGGAGTCCCCATCGCGCCGTTAGTCCCGATGGGACGACAGGAAACATATCGCAACCAATTCATGTCGCCCCTTCGG
>CAYZYB010001498.1:0-1548 GCA_964481505.1 uncultured Planctomycetaceae bacterium
GGCTCCGGTGCTCACTACAATTTATTGATTCATCCACACGATAAATATTGCTGAGGAAATTAACATGCTTCTGACACCTGAACAGGAACAGATCGGTAAAGACAACTTCAACGAAGTGATGGTGGATCGTCGCCAGGCCATGATCGCTGCAGCGGCGGCGGGCACGGGGCTGGGAGCTGCCTACTTTGGCTATGGTGCTTTGAAGGGCGACAAAGTTCGCACGGCTTTCATCGGTACGGGCGACGAAGGCAACGTTCTGATCAATGAGCACCCGACAGACTACATGGAAATCGTTGCAACCGCGGACCTGCGGCCTGCGAACCGTGCGAGAACCATCACTGGAAGTCATCCTGTCGCTCGCCGAGGCCTGAATGCGATTCTTGGGAAGGCGAAAGCTGCCGAAGTCAAGCAATTCACGAACCACCGGGAGCTGATCGCTGCGAAAGATGAACTCGGCCTGGAAGCTGTTGTTATCGCTGTTCCGCTGAATCAGCACGCTCCGGTTGCCATCGAATGTATGGAAGCCGGCCTGCATGTGCTGGGCGAAAAGCTGATGGCTCAAACGGTGATGGACTGCAAGCGAATGATTCGCACCGCAGAAAAGAACGACCTGATGCTGGCCATTGGTCATCAACGACATTACAGCGTGCTGTACGACAACGCTGCGTGGATGACGGAAAACGGCCTGCTGGGCGATATCAAGTTCATTCGAGCTCAATGGCATCGTAACAACAGCTTCCCCGGCAGCGATGCGTGGCAGAAGTGGACCAATAAGGGGCTGACGAAGGCGGAAGACAAAGAGCTTCTGACGAAGATGGAAAAGGACGGCTCACTGGCGAAAGAATTCGGTTACGAATCCGCTCGCCATCTGGTCGACTGGCGTTTGTTCAATTCCACCGGCGGCGGGCTCATGGCAGAACTCGGCAGCCACCAAATGGACGCGGCCAGTATCTTTCTCGGCAAAGTTCACCCGCTGGCCGTTCAGGGTTACGGCGGACGAAACTTCTTTGGCATGGACGGTGTCGGTCCCGAGTCCGCTCAGAACGACGACCGCGACATCGACGACCAGATTTTTGTAACGTTTGAATTCCCCGGAAAGACACATCCGGAGAACACAAAATCACCTGGCAAAAACGAAGAAGACATCAGTGTTGTGACGTATTCGTCGATGAATACAAACCGCTGGGAACCTTATGGCGAAGCCGTCTTCGGTAGCCGCGCGACTCTGTGGATGAAGACAGAAAAAGAAGCGTTGCTTTACAAAGAAGCCAGTAAGAGCAGCAAGGGGGGCGTCGAACAGCGGATCTGGATGGTCAACAGCCAGACCGCCGGCCCCGCTCTGGATTCTTACGAAACCAGTGCTCCTTCTGCAGCAGCGACAGCAGCCGCTCCGGACAAGGTCAGTCGTGGGTACAAAGAAGAAATGGAACACTTCTGCTATTGCATTCGCAGCGGCAAAAACGAACTTCGCTGCAACGGTCACGTCGCCATGGCAGACGCGATCATGGCGTTGACCGCGAACCTTGCAATGAAGCATAAGCAGAGAAT
>CAYZYB010001499.1:0-1547 GCA_964481505.1 uncultured Planctomycetaceae bacterium
TCTGGCGACTGGCAATACGTTAAGCTTCATGGTCACGCGAGACAACAACACGGTTCCCGTGACGATCGACTTCACCACAGTAGACGGCACGGCAACGGTTGCAGATAACGACTTCATCGCGAACAGCGGGTCATTTACCTGGTTGGCGGGCGGAGCGTTAACTCAGGAAGTGCTTGTCACCGTTGTAGGCGATCATACGACAGAAGCGAATGAATCGCTGACACTGGAACTGTCTTCGACAACTCCGCGAGTTGTCTTCGCTCAAACTTCTGCAGTCGGCGTCATTCGCCAGGATGACGGTTCGGTAAGCGGTCAAAAGTGGTTCGACGAAAACGACAACGGCATTCAGGATGCTACAGAACCGGGACTCGACGGCTGGGAGATTCAGTTGCTGGATTCTGAAGGTAACGTAATAAGTACAGGCCTGAGCAGAAGTATCGATCTCAACAACGATGGCACGATCGATCCAATCACAGAACGTGGCCTCTACACCATTCCTGTTAACCAGGGGACGTGGAACATTCAGGAAGTCCTCCGCAACGGCTGGCGACAAACATTCCCTGAAGGTGGAAATTCACTCGCATTCGAACTCGACCAGGCAAACAACTTGCGATTCACCGGAAATCTGTTTGAGAATTGGGGCGGTCTCGGCGAAAGATGGTTGCGAGGTGATGATCAGTGGTACTTTATCACGCCCGCCGGAAACGTGTTCCGCTGGGACAACAGCCCGAGAACAAACCTTACCGGTGAATTCCTCGGCTCTCTCGGTAGCCAGTTCCACGCCAGTCCGTCACTGCTGTACGACGCACAGCCTAATGTGGGACGACAGGTCACAGTCACAACGGGTCAGGATTCCGGGGGCCTGAACTTCGGAAACATTCCGACTGGTCGAATTGAAGGCCGCAAGTTTCACGATGTGGATGGAGACAACTTCCGTGATGCCACAGAACCATGGCTCAATGGCTGGACAATCACTCTGACAAACTCTGCCGGCGACGTGGTCGGGACTGCTGTCACTGCAGATCTTGATCGTGATGGCAATGGGCTGATTGACCCGGATACGGAAACAGGTTGGTACCAGTTCACCAATTTGCTGAACGGCACTTATTCTGTCACAGAAGAGACGCGTGTCGACTGGACGCCGTCCGGCAACAGTGCTCCATTCGCAACGGAAGCGTTTGAACTCGATCAGGAACTGAATTTCAATCGACCATCCAACGATTTCCGCAATTGGGGTTCTCGAGATGAACGATGGCTGTTCGGCGTCGGAGGCTGGCACTTCATCACTCCGGATGGAAACCTCTTCGAGTGGGACAGCAGCCCACGCACAGCACTAACGGGCCAGCTTGTTGCCACGCTCGACTCGACCTTCTGGGAGGATCTGTCACTACTCTATGATCCTCAGCGACCAAACAATTCGGTGATCGAAATCACGGGCCAGGAAGTTTCCGATGTCAACTTTGGAAACACTTTCGGACACGACCTCACGGGTGCTGGAAGTGTGACCGCAACAGTCAGTAACGGCAACCTTCTGATAACAGGAAACG
>CAYZYB010001500.1:0-1547 GCA_964481505.1 uncultured Planctomycetaceae bacterium
GTCCATGACGGCCCGTTCGTCCCAGGCGCGAATCTCACCGCTTCGATAGTTCAGGAACTGAATTCCCTGGCGGTTCTCGGACCAACTTGAGGTAAACGGAACCCAATCCGATTGCATCGCCAACTGCTTCGACCTCCAGTGGTTCTTATGGTCAAAGATCTCATAGTGGATGTCATTCAAGATCCGAGCATCCAGCTTTGGCAGTTTCACCACACGCTCTGGTGAAGGTGTAAACCACCACGCCAGCGCAATTCCGGTGGCAATTGCCGCAAGCAACGGTCGGCCGAAGCTTCTTCGCGCTGGTTGTTTCGTTCGTCCCATGACGTCCCATAAAACGCATGCGTTGGCTGGCATTATTTTGTACACTGTCAGAAACGTCGGAAGTTTTCAAATTTGTTAGACAATCCGCCACTGCTCACAGATCGGTTAGTAAGTGAACGCGGTAAACAAAAACACATTTCAGGACGAAGTTCGTCGATGCGTATCGGACGTACAGCGACACGGGGTCATCGCACTCGGCGCTCTCTTCGACCTAACGGCGGGGCGATGCCTTCGGTACGCTCAGTCAGTCACGCGGTGTCAGGAAGACGCCGAAGATGCATTGCAGGCTGCAATGGTTCGGATCACAGTCAAACCGCATGTGCTTAGCACGGCGGATCACCCGTGGCCGTACTTTCTTCGGGTCGTCCGAAACGAGGCGCTTAAGATCATTCGAAGGCGTCGAAGCGTTAACGCAGCTGCGGGATTTATCGACAGGGCCGTTGAGTCGATTGACGAAGTGGAGAAAGATGACAATCGTCGGCTAATAAGCGAGGCACTCGAACGCCTTCCAGGCAATCAGCGCGAAGTTGTGCTGTTGAAAATCTGGGAGGGAATGACGTTCGCCGAAATCGCTGACGTGCTGGGTAAGTCGCCCAACACTGTCGCCAGCCGATACCGATACGCAATGGAAAAACTTCAGCAGCAGCTGTGCAATTTGGTGCAACACTAGGCCTTGTCAGGCTCAACGGGATAGCGTTCATGTGATCGCTGCTCCAGTGCCCGCTCAGAATATTCAGAACTGACGCAAAACCAGAATGCTACTGCCAACGAAACACAGGTTTGAACAATGACCGTCGTCACCGGGAAAGAAGAGAGCCAGCCGCTCGATGCTGAACAACTTGTTCGCACGCTCGGCGCGGAACCACCTGTCTCTCAGGAATTCCGCGAACGTGTACTGGCCGCTGCATCGCAGGCGGCTGTGAATTCAAAACGCCAAAAGGGCTGGGTGATTGCCACCAGCTTTGCAGGTGTGTGCGCCGTATGCGTGTTACTGGTTGCCGCAATTGGCTTCGACACACCAGCAGCCTCTGGTGCCGGGAACGGCTCGGGGGTCGCCGCTGAGAACGCGACAAATCGCACTGGCGGAGAAGACGCCATCAATCGCGCGTTGATTAACCGAGGCGAAGTAATTTCCGGCGGAATGGTGCCGCAGTAAAACGCTGGCCCTAACACTCATGCCCGATCTTCTCGTTGATCGATTCCGACACCTGCGCACTGCTGCACCG
>CAYZYB010001501.1:0-1543 GCA_964481505.1 uncultured Planctomycetaceae bacterium
GCACCATGCCCTTGCGATAACAGAAGTCCAGCGCGCGGGCGACACCGGGCAGCCAGCTCTTGAGCGACTCGGGCGGCATCTGCCCTTTGTCGTTGCTCTTCTTTTTCATTTGATCAACGAGACTCCCGCCGGAAAGCAACTGCATGACGACGTACGGAAGTTCTTTGAACTCACCAATATCAAGGACACTGACAACGTGCGGGTGAGAGAACTTAACCAGCAACTGAGTCTCACGCTTGAATCGTTCTCGAAAGTCGTTGGTGGCAAAGATCTCCGGCTTTGGCACTTTGACAACAACATCGGTTTCCAGCCGTTTGTCTGCAGCAAGAAACACATACGCCATGCTTCCTTTACCGAGTTGTGACTTCACCTTGTAGCGACCATCTGCAAGATAAACGCCCAGAAAATCCTTGGGCTTCTTCACACGCTTGCGCGCGGCTGCCGCTGCGGAACGATTCTTTGTCACCTCAGCCCGCTTTGCGGAGCGAATATCTTCCGGAGCTTTGTTGAGCCGACGAAGGCGACGTGTATTAGTGGAATGCTGCGTCGATTCAGAGTTCGCGTCTTCCGGCGCCTCAATAATCGGCGTGACATCTGATTCCTGATCCGAATTTTCGATCGATTCTTCTGTATTCGATTCCGACATCAGCAGTGCCCTCAGTGCTTCCGGCGTTGCCACAGCAACCTGCGCGAGCGGTGACGCTCTGAGTCGCTGATATACAGCCAGAATCCTCGATCCTCTAATTCAACAGTCCTCCCCAATACTACTATGAAAACAAGGGCAATCCAGAAACCTTCAGCAATATGGGGAATATGTCGCCAGACTTGCTTTGGTTAGACATTTTGGTTGGTTTCGTTGCAGCGTTTCAGCAGTCACCCAAAAGCGATAAAGGCACACCACGCGCGAAATTGCAGCGTTTTCAGTACCGTCAACGCATGCCGATCACAGAACCCACTCGATCAGAATGGGCCGAGCAAGGTCGCTCCCACCGTTCAGGCAATGCAGAAACAGTCTGAAACTGCCATCTGCTGCTGTCAAAAAGCCGAACCAGCTGACTTATTCCAACATCTTCCTCACCACCTCGATCACATCCGCATGATCGGCCTGTTCCTGCGATCCGTCTCGAAGTCCTTTGATCTGCCAGGTGCCCGCGGCGAATTCATCAGCACCGGCGATGATGGCGACTTGGAAGCCCTTCCTGTTGGCGTACTTCATCTGCTTCCCAATGCCTTTGGCGTCGGGAAAGACCTCTGCAGCAATACCGGCTTGCCTCAGAGCTCGCGCCATCTGCATGTAGTCTCTGGCACGTTCGCGTTCGAACATCGTGATCAGCACGGGAGCTGGAGTCGATCCCGATTGCGTCATCCCAAGTTCCTCCATTGCCGCTAACATGCGGTCAAGCCCGAGGCTGGCGCCGACTCCCGGCAACTGCTGCGACGTGAATTTCTCCGTCAGATTGTCATAACGACCACCAGAGCAAACACTGCCAATACCGGGAAGATCGCCCAGAAATGTTTCGTATATCGTACCGGTGTAGTAATC
>CAYZYB010001502.1:0-1542 GCA_964481505.1 uncultured Planctomycetaceae bacterium
GCAACGTGCTGCGCGCGGAGTCTCAGGAATCAGACAGCTCGACTCAGAAACAACGCGAGTTCTACCACGCGGAAAATGTTCAGTCGGTCCATCTGCAGATCTCTCCAGCAGACCAGCGCCGCATGATGGACGCGCTTCCAAAGTGCATCTACGTGCCGGCGGCGTTTCGATGGCGTGACACGACGCTGAAGAAAGTGGCGGTTCGCTTCAAGGGAAACAGTTCTTCGAATCCAAACCAGAAACACAAGCGCAGCTATTTGGTTCGGTTCGACAAATACGACGACAGCCAAAGATTCGTCGGCCTTCGCCGAGTTTCATTCGATAACGGTGTGCAATTCGGTAGCCTGTTTAGCGAACCCCTCATCACGGAAATCCTGCGGGCAGAAGGGATTAAGACTCATCGCTGCAACTATGCAAAAGTCTATGTGAACGATCAATACCAGGGAATTTTCGTCAACGTAGAACGCATTGATCAATCGTTTCTGGAGCAGCACTTTCCTGATTCAAAGGGCGGACTTTGGAAGAATGATCTGGGCGGCCCGGGTGGCGACTTGCGGTTTGCCAGTGAGGACCCCAAACAATACGAAAAGGCTTTTGAATCAAAAAACAAAGCAGCGAAAAACAGACAGCAGCTGGTACGACTCCTTAAGCAGATCAACCAAACGCCCGACGCGGACTTCCGTCCGATGCTGGAGTCCAAAATTGAAGTGGATGCCTTCCTGCGCATCACATCGGTGATGCTTTTATCTGGTGCATTCGATCAGCTGACGGGGTGGGGGCCGCACAATTTCTATCTGTTTCACGATACGAAACAGAATCGCTGGCACTACCTGCCGTGGGACCTTGACGTTGGCTTCTGCGAAACTGCATTCGGTCGTGTCCACGTCCTGGAAGACTGGAACGCAGCGTGGCCTGTTCCGGCCGGACGCACCAACCCACTATTGGATCGCATTATTGCGGAGCCGACTTTACTTGCACGTTACCGAGCCATCGCCGCCGACATCCTCGAAAAACACTTCGAACCGAATCGCCTCTGCGATCTGATCGACAAGAAGTACGAACTGATCAAGGTTGATCTGCAAACGGACCCGTTCCCGCATCGACGAGCGACAGTTCCGGGCGACCAAAACTACGATGGCATTGTCGATTCGATGAAGACATTCATGCGGAAACGTTACGTTACCGCAAAGCAGCAACTCCAGAAGCCTGGTCAAAGACCCAAGCCAGTTCATCGCCCCGGCCAAAATCCGCAAGGCATGCCGCCCAAACTTGCAACCCGAGTCCGCCGCGTACAACAGGGGGCTAAGAACATGCAGCAAAGAATGCAAAAGTTGCAGAGGATCATGCAACAGATCGGCCCGCTGATTCATCAGAAGAAATTCGGCCAGGCCGACAAGTTAGTTAATGAGGCGTTGGGGCTGATCGAACAGGCCCAAGAGCGGACGGACAACTGAACGCAAATAGTTGACCTGCAAACAACGACGCCTCCTCATTGCGCCTTAGCTGTGGCTGCGTTTCGCGATTGTCTAAACTGTCTACAGA
>CAYZYB010001503.1:0-1542 GCA_964481505.1 uncultured Planctomycetaceae bacterium
TCGCACTGTGGATCGCGAGGAATCGGACACAACCTTGCTTCCGGTCAGTTCAAGACTCTGCAGCGGCACTTCGAGCAGTGGAATATTCCGCTGCCTGGAGACGATCGGCAACTGGTTTACGCTCCACTGGGAACTCCGGAAGCGGATGCTTACATCGACGATATGTCTTTGGGAGCCAACTTTGCCACGGTCAACCACCTGTTGATCAATGCATTGGTTCTGGAAGCGTTTCAGGAAGTTATTCCGGGTGTGAAAGGAAAGCTGGTGTACTTCATCAGTCACAATATCGCTCGAAAAGAAATCGTGAACAATCAGGTCAGCTGGGTTCATCGCAAAGGAGCGACGCGTGCCTTCCCCGCCGGACATCACGAACTGAAAGGAACGATGTACGAAAGCACGGGGCACCCGATTCTGCTGCCTGGCAACCCACAGGCGGGTTCCGCGGTTATGGTGGCAGACGAAGGCGCGGCGGTCAGCTGCTACAGCGTCAACCACGGAGCTGGGCGAGCTCTGGGTCGCAAACGCGCGATTCGAGAACTGGACCAGGCCGCGGTCGATCAGTCGTTTGACGATGCGGACATCCTGAGCAACTGTCGGACCTACCCAAAGGACGAAGCTCCGGCAGCGTACAAGGATTTCGACGAAGTTCTGAAGTCTGTGAAGACAGCAGGGCTGGCAACGGAAGTTGCACGACTGAAAGCGCGGTTTGTCATCAAGGATGGTGACAAAGCAGACGATTGAGCGGTGGAAGATACGCGAGGAGTCGAACACGACTCCTCGCGTTCCGCTTATCAAACCCGCGTCAAACCGATTGGTCGATTAAGAAACTTCCACACCGGTGCCACATACGAATGAATCAACGATCGCCCTGTTCTAATCGAACGTCTCAGCAGAAGAGGTGTGACGAGAATCGCAAAGCCAGTCACAACACCGATCATCGCCAGCGTGATTGGAGACGTTCCTGATCCAATCACATGCCGAACAGTCGCCATACTCAACAGGCTCGCTGCACACAAACTGTACCCTCGCACCGGGCGAGACTTCACCCACGCCAGAAAGATACCTCGATGCCAGGCACACCATCCCATGGCAGCCGTTGCGCCAACACTTTCAGAAATTTGTCCCTCGCCACCGCCATAATTTAACCAGCCGAAAATCCATAAGAAAAACCCGACGGGCACGGCCAAAAACCAAACCAATACGAAGACTCCCACATCAACGTCGGAGAATCGACGGATGGACAATGCGAGCAACACAAAAACCGGCATCGCAAGCGGCAAAATGAAAAATGAACGACTCCACAAATTATCCGTCAGCCGCAACCACAAAGGCGGTGAAGATTCGCGTTTCGCGACAGGTAATTGCTGAAACTGTACGACCCTTTTCGGCTTCGCTGCTTTTGCTGCAACCTCTGCAGAGCGATCGAACTCGACCGCAGCTTCCTCAAATCAGCCTGATCCATACACCGGCGAAAGGGATGGCGATAATAAAACCAGGACACAAACAATGCACTTTCGATAACTCATCTGACATCTCCTGAAT
>CAYZYB010001504.1:0-1540 GCA_964481505.1 uncultured Planctomycetaceae bacterium
ATTGAATGCGATCGTAAGCAGCCGCCGAACCTTCCTTCACCCGTTTCAAGAAGTCGATAACGTACTCAGCGGACTCACACTTTTCGTTGAAGTCACAGCTGTAGAACCACTCGCTACACCCACGTGCTTCCTGCGCTGCGCCGCTGATTTTTTCGATAGCCAGAACCCGGTCGACGTCCCAGTCCAGGTTGTCGCCGGCGAGTTTAATCTTGAGATGTGTGAGGCCATCTGCTGCGATCCATTCACCCAGTGTCACCGGAAGACTGTCATTCGGACGATCCGTCACGTCTCCATCTGTCAGCGGATCAAGAGCCCCCACGAGGTGGTACAGCGGCAACTTCGGCGTTGGCTCGCGAAGTGTGTATTGGTCGAGGTATTCGCCTTCAAACTGTTCGTCGAGAAAATAGGACAAGTCCTGATTGCAATATTCCGCTGACAGCAGATTGAAACTGCTGTTTTTATGAACGCGTCCATAGGCGTCATGCAGCGCTGCATCGATCGGGCTCGTGGCGACAAGTTGGGCGAGTTCCGGGAGTGGTTCGGCGAGCGACAGGCTTTCGGAGACCTTTTTTGCCTGATGATGAAATTCCGCGCCGACATCAAACTGAATCTCCAGCGGATGAGCAAATTCAGGGTAGGTCGAGAAGAGTTCAACGAACTTCTCAGAGTACGTTTTCATCGCTGCTTCGCCGTCAGCAGGTTCCACATCAGGTGACGGCCAGGCCCAGACGTTCCCGACCGGCATGCTACCGAAGCCACACGCTTTGTTACCGGTGCGAGTTTCGACGGTCACGGCGGCGTTGATCAGATAAGTGTGATCCACAACGCGCCCACCAAACTTCAAGGGGGCTCGAAATGAAACGGGCTCAAACCGTACCTGAACATCCAGGATGCGAACGTCTGTGGACTTGTCCTTTGTCATTGGTCTGCCTTAGCGTCTCCTGCGATTGCTGAGCTATCATCTTTTGTGACCACCACTCTGATGTCTCACCCTAGACGTTTGTTAACACAATGTAAAAACACTGACGAGTTCTAAACAGCCACCTAACCCCTAAATTTTCAGGCTAATTCAGAACCTCGATATTCGCTTGAATTCGATGCCGAACTTGATCAAGCGATTTACAGTCCTCGATTGAGAATACAGGGTTAAGCTCTTCGTAGAACGAATCCGGCGTCCATTCTGCGTTCCATCGGAAATAGACCGAACAAAAAGGAGTTCCGCGAGTAATCGTTGCCTTCGCTGTGGGAATATCCGCCAACCAAACCCCGCGAGGCCGCAGTTTGGAAGTGCAGCATTTCGCCAACATCACGGCCTGACGTTCGGCCGTCATCTGAATATCGCGACCGGCGTAGACGATGATTCTGGCGAAGGACTGCGAGGCAACACCAGTGTTTTCTACGGTTGTTAGGCTACCAGATCTGTGTCCGAATGCCTGAAGCTGCGTGAAGACATGGCCACGTTTGGTTGGATTCGCGATTTCGTGGAGTTCGTGCGAAGCGGTCAGCCGCGGATTCACTTCAATCACAAACGGTCGGCCGT
>CAYZYB010001505.1:0-1539 GCA_964481505.1 uncultured Planctomycetaceae bacterium
ACCCGTCACCATTCACAATCGAGCTTGCAACAGAAAAATAGTTCGCCGAGTCTTCGAAGGGCCAGTCGTTCACAGAATGGCCGCTTAACAAATACACGGCAAAGCAGCCCATCGCCAGCATGGCGACAAGTTCTGTTTTTTGCGGCAGCTTGATGGGAGTTTCGGAAATCTAACAGCCTTCACTGGCAAATGTGGCGATACGTGACTCGGCGCGCCTTTGTCGGCACGGGCGTCGGACTGCAGTTTGATAGCTAGACTAACAGCATACCGTTCGGCAGCGATCGGCCAACGTTTATTGCCACACATCCAACTCAAGGAGAGTAATTTCCGGCCGACAATTCCAGCGAAACCGGTCCATCCCACCTGTGCCGCGGGAAACGTGCATGAGCACGTTCTGAAATTCGTAAACGCCGCCCGAGTATCGTACGCCGAATTTGCTCGGGGAATACACAGGGCCGATGACGGGCAATCGAACCTGTCCACCGTGATTATGACCGCACAACATCAGATCAACATCGCTCTGCGCAGCAAAGTCTCGTTGATCCGGGCTGTGACTCAAGAGTATCCGCAACGTATTTTCAGTTCGTTCCGGCACGTCCGGATTCTCCCCCATCCAGGGAGCTTCCGTGCCGGCGAACATCACATCGACCTCCTTCAGAACTGCCAATGTCGAAAGTCCGGCAATGTCATTCCATCCGGCTGAAACCAAAGCACAACGAATGGCGGCCACATCGTGGTGCCAGTCGTGGTTGCCGAGCACAAAATACGCCGGAGCAACTTCTGCCATCCGGCGAAATGATTCCACGGCCCACGGCAGGAGTTCCTGACGGTCGATCAGATCTCCTGTAAATACAAAAACATCCGGCTGCATCGCACACAACTGATCGGCAATGAATTTATGAAACCCTTCGCCTGGGCAACCAATCAAATGCATGTCGGAAAAGTGAGCTACCTTTAGAGTTGTTTTTGTTCGCGAATCAGATTCCTCGTGATCGAAGATACTCAGTCGCTTGCAGTTTGTTTCCAACTGAAAGATCTGATTTCCTGGAAGTCTCCACAACAGCCCCTGCGTATCACCAAGTACACGCTGGCGTGCTTCACTGGAATCCTGCAACGCCAGTACGTCGAAGACTTCCGCTGTTGTTTGCATCAGTCGCTTTGGCTGGCGGGCAAGTTGCCACCGAATCACTGAACCGAAAAATGGAACCAGACCGCAACACGTTATAAAAATAATAATCTTCAACAACGGCGGCTGCTCTGAAAACGTGCCGCCTCGCAGTAATCCGTTGTCGGCGAACCCTGCATAAGCAAACAGGAACAGCGGAAACAAAGACAGCCCGGCGTCGTGAAGGTGTCGCACGCGGCGCAGCACCTGATGACGATAACGCAGGGAGTGCCGGCGATTCATAAGGATGACCCACAGTTCTGCATTGCCAATGCAGGACAGCAGCAGGACAACCATTCCTGCAATCACGCTCATTTTTTGCAAAGTCCTGAAAACCTATCCGTAACACAAATTGCGTCGCGTCGGTTCAGCAC
>CAYZYB010001506.1:0-1535 GCA_964481505.1 uncultured Planctomycetaceae bacterium
TCGCTCATGAGCCGCAGTTCCTGATTCTGGACGAACCTTTCAGCGGTCTGGATCCCATCGGCAGAGCGGAAATGACGGAAGTGCTGAACGACTGGATATCGCTCGGTAACAGCCTGATCATCGCGAGTCATGTGCTGCATGAAATCGAAGCGTTAACCAATTCCTTTCTGCTAATCTGCGGCGGGCGTTTGCTGGCGTCAGGAACAGCGGCGGAAGTCAACGAACTGTTGTTTGATACGCCATCCGAGCTCGAAATCACCTGCACGCAACCGCACGAACTAGCGGGGCTGTTGTTGCAGAATCAGCTGGCAAATTGGGTTCAGGTCGAACAAAAATCTCACGGAGAAGACTTCATCAGACTCCGCACTCTAAGAGCAGGCACGCTTTGTTCGGAACTGCCGCGCCTGATAGCGACAAACAACCTGACCGTTAATCGCGTGCGTTCGGGAGACGATTCGTTGCAAACGCTGTTCAATTCGCTGCTCAGAATTCATCGAGGTGAGCTATGAACAGTATCATGGCAATGGTCGGCTTCGAATGGCGCAGACTGCTGACTCCAGGGCGATCATTCTGGTGGCTGGTGGTCGCCATTTTCCCTGTGGCCATTATTCTGCTGATGCAGGAACTTGGCCCCCTGACTGATGTCGAACAGTGGCAGCGCAATCTAAGCCGCATTCAACGGCGTGACGTCGATGTTTCAGAAGCACGGCAACACATCGACACTTTGCTCACTGTTGCTCTGTACTTCCTGGCGCCTTCGATTTCGTGCATGCTGGGATGCCTGTTGACGGCCGCTCCATCAGTCGCTTCCGAACTGGAACAGCACAGCTGGACTTACCTCGCAACTCGACCGAACGGACTGTTTCACTTGGTGATCGGAAAGTACCTGGTGGCGGTGATGTGGTCCGGGTCGGCGACTGTTGTCGGCTTAGGCGCAGCGTTGTTTATCGCGGATATTCACAGCAAAGCGGAAGCTGTCTGGGCATTGATGGGAGTGAGCGTCCTGTCAGCGATGGCTTATGGTGCCTTGTTTCTGATGATTGGCACAATCTTTCATCGGCGAGCGATGGTGTTTTGCGTGGCCTACACGGCGGCTGTCGAATTGTTTCTCGGCTTTTTTCCGGCGGTCATCAACCGGTTCACCATTCAGTATCGCCTGCGTTCGCTGTTGTTTGAATGGACAACCCAAAGCGAAGAGCTCATGAACTCCAGTATCACACAGTTTGTGGACACATCCGAAGGCTCGATGCTTCAGGTGCTATGGTTGGTTTCATTGACGGTTGTCTTTCTTGCCCTGAGTCTGGTTTCCGTTCAGGTGCGAGAGTTCACCGTTGCGGCAGAGACAGATGTGTGACCCCTGTCGTTGCGTGCAAAGTGAAGGCATCTGCGAATAAATTCTTCAACAGGCGTTAGCGGCAATCGACGGATGAGCGCAAACGGCGAGTCGATTCAGTTTCGCTCGGAAAGGGTGGCCGGGGTTGGAGTGAAACCCCGGGGTTTCCTTCGCAAGCTCAGTCCAACCCCGGCCACCCATT
>CAYZYB010001507.1:0-1535 GCA_964481505.1 uncultured Planctomycetaceae bacterium
GTCCATAGCTGTCCTGATAAGCTTCCTGCATCATGACGCGCGTGATCTGCACCTCTTCGCCAGCAAGCTTCTTCAACGCCAGCATCGGCCAAATGACATCTCGGCGGTACTGCATAGGAGTCAGACCGCGTTCTGCGTGCAGCATTTTTTCCCACTGATCGACCGGCAGCCCGAACTTCTTCGAAATCTTGACAATCTCCTGATTCACTTCTGCGTCAGAAACGGTGATTCCCTGTTGAGCACACGCCTGCTGAATCAACAAGCGGTTAATGACGTTCTTCAGAACTTCACTTCCATGCCGCTGAATACACTCATCCGCCAGTTCCTGGTAGGTAATCGACTGACCATTCACGCGGCCGACAGGCTTAGTAAGCACTCCGAGTTTGGCGACACCGGCCTGTGTTGGCTGTGGTTGGTCGGCCCTCACGTTTTGCGACCGCCAAAACTGAAAACCAATGCCTGCGGCCAGAATTGTGATCAATGTGCCGCTGATGAGCACTGTCCCGCGATTGCCACGAGACGATTCCGTTTTGTTGTGAGATGCATCCTGCATGGTAACGGCTCCCGGTGTCTCACCTGCCAACTGCGCGCAATGCATTGCTGGAAGGTTCGACAGGCTTAGAGAAGAGAAATTTGGAGTGAGAAGTTTGAGAGGAGGGGAATCGACAGCATGTTCTGACTGCGAATACAGTACTTGCGAACCAGAAATGAAGTTGTTGCGGCTGAGAGATTCAGCAGAGAATGCGCAACAACGCCACTGAAGGCTGTCGATTTCCGGCGTTGTACGATAATTCGTGATTTCAGGTCAAGTTCTGTTTTGTGATTCAGAAAGTTCCTTGTTTCGCCGGGCTCGAATCGCGAGTAACGTGCGTTCACTATGGCACCCCTGATTCGGTCATTTATCACTTCGGACGGCGTAAAGCTGCGAGTTCGCCACTACGCATCCATTGGCGAATCGCGCGGCGTGGTGGTGTGTCTGCACGGAATTCAAAGCCATTCGGGCTGGTACGAATATTCGTCTGTGCAAATGGCGACCGCCGGCTTCGACGTCTACTTCGCCGATCGACGCGGGTCGGGCTTAAATGGCCGCCAACGTGGTCACGCTGATCATGGGCAGCGGCTTCTGAACGACGTCCGACAGTTGCTGGGGCTAATCGTTCGCAATCATCCGGAAACATGCATCACTCTTCTGGGAGTCAGTTGGGGTGGAAAAATCGCGGCCGCCTTTGCAGCCACCTACCCGAACCTCATCGACCGGCTGGCACTACTCTACCCAGGACTGGAACCACGAATTCGTCCCAACTGGTGGCAGCGACTGCAGCTTCGCTTCGCGCGAAGTCACGACATCCGACACAAAAATGTGTTGCTGCCGCTAACCGACCCCCGGTTGTTCACCGACGTTGCGGAACACCAGGCATTCATCGAAGACGATCCGCTGGCGCTACATTCCGTCACCAGCGGATTTCTGAATTCCGGCCGAGACCTCGACGAAGCCCTGCGAGCAAACATAAAAGCGATTCAGCAGCCAACACTAC
>CAYZYB010001508.1:0-1534 GCA_964481505.1 uncultured Planctomycetaceae bacterium
GTAAATCTCTTCCGCGTTGTCGACGCCTTGTGGTGATTCTGTTTGCAGGATGACTAACACTTCATCGTTGGCGTATTTGTAGTAGTCGCCTGCGGATGCATTGAAATTCAATGCAGGAATGCTGCCGCCGATGGATCGATGGCCTTCCGGTGGATACTTCGCTGCCGCGATCGCCAGTTTTGCTTCTTCGACGGTATTGACCATTGGGACAACGATTCCCATGGCACCGCCGTCGAGCACTCGTTTGATAAGGTCGTGATCACCGCGAGGCACGCGGGCGAGCGGAACACAGCCGGAATCTGCGATCGTGGCGAACATCAGCGACGCCATCTGCCAGTCGATTGGGGAATGTTCCAGGTCCACGGTCAGCCATGGAAATCCCGTGCGCGCCATCAGCCGAGCGGTGAACACGTCGCCGAAAGACAACCACGTTCCAACGGATGGCTGACCGGCAGCGAGGGCTACTTTTACAGGATTTTTCTTCATGCTTTGAGAATTCGAATTCTGTTATGATGGGACGAACGCGTCACTCTGAGTTTGATTGGGCGGCGTTTTAATGGCAAGTCACTCATTCTTGGCGCCCGCCAGCATGATTGTAGATTATTGCGGCACATGGCACGCACGGTTGGGTTTAAAGAGTACGCAGATTTGTGTCTGTCGCCCGTTTTTCAACAGGATTGACTTATGAAAACGATCGCATTGTTCTTGTTGATGTACGTTCAGTCGCCGGAAACTCAGGCCGTTTCGGAACTGTTTGACGTTCTGGATGCGAATGGTGACGGAAAGGTTGAAGCAGGTGAGATATCGGACGCTCAGCGGCCCTACTTTCAGCGAGCGTTGCGGGTATCGGATCACAACGAAGACGGTGCACTCACACGCAGTGAGTTGACGATCGCACTAACTGATCCAAAGCCCGTGACTGTGACGGCGTCCAGGCGTCGAGACAGCTTTGATCCAAAGGTGTTCGATCGTAATCAGGACGGGTTTGTGTCGAAGTCAGAAATTCCGGCGAAGCTGCAGGACCGTTTCAAACGCTTGTTTGAGCAATACGGAGACCGCGTTGCAGTGAAAGTCCTGCAGGATCTCAGAGACGGCCTCCAACCGTCATCAACTGCTGCCAAGGCTTCAAGTGACAGGAGTAAGATGATGGACACAATGCCGGAGACTCCCATGTCGGATCAGTCGAAGCGACGATTAGAGTTCCTGAAGCGTTTCGATACCGACCGTGACGGCAGTTTGAGTGCTCGCGAACTCAGAAAAGCGCCGGCAGGATTGAAGGTTTTGGACCGAAACAAAGATGGCGCACTTTCTAAAGCGGAGTTGTCGCGGCTGACCGGCGCCCTGGAAATTCGTTCGGGCAATCGAACGTCAGAAGCCAGCTCTATGCGGCAGAGCGGAACGCTTACCGAAGCGTACTTCAAGAGGCTGGACGAGGATGGCGATGGCAAATTATCCGGTGGGGAGATTCCTCAGCGGATGCGGCAATTCATCCGGCGGGTGGATCGAAATTCGGATAAAGCGATCAGCCTGGAAG
>CAYZYB010001509.1:0-1534 GCA_964481505.1 uncultured Planctomycetaceae bacterium
CTTCAAATACAAGTCCGGAAAATCGATCACTCAACAGATCGACAACTGGCGTTCGCAGCTGAAAGACCTGTCTGCGATGAACAAAGAGATCGGCATCATGGGGCTGTATCAAAACCACGCCGGCAAAGACACGTTCGGCGCACCGATCTGGGATCTGCATCGAGCGTTGGATGGTATTGACTCAACGGAAATTGGCGTCGCCTATGACATCCGGCATGCGACTGCAGAAGGAGGCATGTCCTGGCCGCTTGGGTTCCGGTTGATCCTCCCGCATATTCAGACCGTGTACGTGAAAGACTTCATTTGGGACGACGATGAAGTGAAGCCGAAGAACGTGCCGCTTGGGCAAGGTCGGATCGACAAAAAGTTCTTCCGAATGCTGGCCGACGCAAACTTCAGCGGACCAATTTCGCTGCACGAAGAATATCTCGACCACCGAAAACCGGAACTTGTACCGCAACACTGGGATGCAATCGCCGAGGATCTAAAAACGCTGAAGTCGTGGTTGTGACACCGGCCACCGGTTCACGAAGTCTGTCCAGACAGCGTAGAGGAGCTCGTCAGGAAACAGGTTCTTCCGAGTTTCCAATGACTGTCGCGCCATTGGAGGGTAACTCGTGCCGTCAGGTTCCTACAGCAAAGACGGCTGCGAAGAAACGATGATTGTGTTTGCATAAGGAAAGCATGAAGTACGGAAAACTGCAGTTCGGCGGATTCTCTCTTCCTTTCTGCTTTCCATATTTACACCGCTGGGAAAGCCACGATCAAAATATCCCGCCTCCAATGAACAGCGATAGCACGAGCGCCAGAATGATCAGTCGCACCCAGAATCGCCATCGCGCGGAAGCGATATCCGGCTCTCCGGCAGGAGGCCGGTGCGATTCGTAAATGGTGTCCGAATATTCGTCGTCCCACGAATCACCGAAGTCGTCTTCGCACCAGCCGGACTCATCACTGGCTCCACATGCGCGACACACTTTCGCGCCGACGATGACGTCTTCGCCGCAGTGGGGACATTCAAAATAGACGTTGCCTTGATGAACCATAAGAAGCGTGTTGAATTCAGGGGCCTCACAATCAAAGAACAGCAACGGCAATATCCAGTCTGTGGCACGCTATGTCCAACGATGGCCAAGTAAACAGATTCTTCAGGGCAGTTGGCAGTGTCGGCCCCTGACGATTATTCGGGCCAAATCAGATGCGAAGCCTTTGCCGATCAACGCATGCACCTGCTGCCCAGGGGCGACTGGGGGAGTGACTGCATGAGCGGCATCTTGAACACCGGGCTCGCGGAATCCTTCGGAATTGTCAATTCTGGTGTCCGAGTGGTGTGGTTAAACGACTCCTGCCGTTCTGCTTGCTGATGCGGGATTTGCCTCGCCGACAAACAATCTGGAAGTTTCAGAAAACGTGTGGCCGATACAAACTACCGCACCGGCAACCTTGACCACGCTTCTCTGGTCTTCCTCAAGCAGCTTTGCCGAATCGCAATCCTCCCTGTTAGCCCTTTTCGATAGGTTTGCACTGTTCTATG
>CAYZYB010001510.1:0-1534 GCA_964481505.1 uncultured Planctomycetaceae bacterium
CATAAACACTGGGCCGCACATTGCGATACTGAACAACCTTGGGGGGACCACGCCGCTTGAGATGAGTGTGTTGGCCCACGAATTGGCAAACAACCCCAAGGCAAAGAACATTGTGGAAATCGTTGGTCCGGCACCATTGATGACGTCACTGGATATGCATGGATTTTCGGTATCAGTGCTGCCGTTTACTGCGGAAACAGAGGTGGCGCTGAAGGCCGATGTGAACTTGCCAGCTTGGCCCGGGGCAAGGACGTTGTCCGCCATCGACCCGCTGCCTTTGCCAGATGGATTAAGCCCGATCCAGCCTATTCCATCTTCTAATGCCAAGACGGCTGATGTGATCTCGCAATGTTGCGATCTGCTGATCGCGGCCGAAGGTAACCTGAACGCTCTAGATGCCAAATCCGGCGATGGTGATACAGGTAGTACGTTGGCAACAGCGGCACGTGCGTTAAAGGGTGCGTTGGATCGGATGCCTTTGGCGGATCACACGCAGCTGTTCCGGGCCGTCAGCACTGAACTCAGCCAGACCATGGGCGGATCGTCAGGCGTTATCCTCGCAATCTTCTTTGGTGCGACAGGGGATGCTTGCGCCAATGGCAAGCCTACCTCCAAGGCACTGATGGTTGGTTTGGAACGGATCAGTCAAGTCGGTGGAGCGCGCGTTGGCGATCGCACGATGATCGACGCACTTGATCCGGCGTTGCGCGCGTTGAGTGAAGGCATGGGCGCTGCGGCCCGCGCGGCCCGTACAGGGGCCGACAAAACCGCAACCATGGGACGCGCCAAAGCTGGTCGCGCGTCATATGTGCCCAAAGAAAACCTTATCGGACACAACGATCCCGGCGCCGAAGCTGTCGCGCGTCTGTTTGAGGGGCTGGAAAAAGTCATGTGACGACGTCAAAAGGGCACCATGAAATACGAACACGACTCTTCGACGACACCTACTATCAACGACATTGCCCGTGTCGCTGAGGTAAGTCTTGCCACGGTTGATCGTGTGTTGAATGCACGCCCCGGCGTGCGCGAAGTGACCGTGAAAAAGGTTAACAAGGCGATTGCTGAACTCGGCTATGTCCGCGACACGGCTGCGGCCAATCTGGCGCGCGGCCGGGTCTATCATTTCACCTTCATATTGCCGTCTAATGCCAATGAATTTGTGTCGATGATCGAAGCACAGATTGAACAACTGAGCAGTGGAATGCGCCACGAACGCACAAAACTGTCCTTCCTACGGGTCGCAGCCTTTGACCCTATGGCGTTGGCCTCCGCCATAAATAGTATTGATCCAAGTCAAGTGGATGGGGTCGCAATCTTTGGCCCAGAAACACCATCTGTGCGCGATTCTATTGCGCATCTAAAGGCGAATGGGGTCACTGTGGTGTCTCTTGTGGCCGACATCCCCAGCTCCGAACGGGATAATTACGTGGGCGTGGATAACGTCGCTGCAGGACGTACAGCGGCGCAATTGCTTGGGCGATTCCTTGGCGACAACCGGGGCAAGGTGTTGGTGCTGACGGGCTCGATGCTTGCG
>CAYZYB010001511.1:0-1532 GCA_964481505.1 uncultured Planctomycetaceae bacterium
ATCGTTGTTCGACGTCAACCGACGCAGCCGCGTCGATGAAGTCTCCCAATTCCACCAGAAACTCCGGCTGGTCCTTTTCAAACTGAAGAGCGGCTTCTTCAAGCTTGGCGAGTGATTCGCGATAGTGACGACTGCCCGCCGGGGCTTTGTCGGCATAGTGCAGATCGGTGACGAGCCCAACTCGCAGAGTAGCAGCAGGCTCATCTGCAGCAAGCGGCCTCGAACTCAGCGATGTTGCTGTCAGTACGAGTACCCCATTCCGAAGGAATGCTCGTCGCCCAACCGGTTTGCTTTCAGTAACGTTTGTCACAGTAGGTTCTTATTCGCAGTTCGCCTGCCGACGGTGAATACTCTAATCGGTCAACGTTCCCTTCGAAGATGGGACGCCCGTTTGTCGCGGATCCACAGTGATCGCCTGGCGGAGTGCTCGAGCGGTCGCCTTGAACGTTCCTTCTGAAATGTGATGGCTGTTGGAGCCGTGGTGAAGAACCAGGTGAAGATTCATCATTGCATTCGAAGCAACAGCATTCCAAAACTCCTGAACCAGTTCGGTATCGAAGGTACCGATTTTCTCCGTCGGGAAATCAACTTTGTAGGCGTACGCGAATCGTCCGCTGAGATCCAGTGCGGACGTGACCAGCGTTTCTTCCATGGGCAGGCAGATGCTTCCGTAACGCGTGATCCCCTGTTTGTCTCCGAGAGCTTCGTTGATCGCTCGGCCAAGGCAGATGCCGACGTCTTCAACAGTGTGATGATAGTCCACGTGAGTGTCGCCGGTCGCTTTGACGGTCAGATCAAACAGGCCATGACGAGCCAATAACGTCAGCATGTGGTCGAAGAATCCGACACCGGTGTCGATATCGTTCTTTCCAGATCCGTCCAGGTTGATCGAAAGTTGAATTTGCGTTTCCGCAGTTTGGCGGTTGATTTCTGCTGAACGTGCCATGAAAAGTTGCTTGCTGTTTTGCGGGCAGTAAACGGAGTGGGCGTCGGAGTGTTATTCTACCATTCAAACACGATATCGTTTGAGTTTTTCCGCTCTCGATTCAAAGGAATGCGGCTTAGAGTGCCCGGACGACTTCCGTCAGGGCTTCCAAAAACCGATCAATTTCTGCATCCGTTCCAATCGTAATTCTTAACCCATCGATCACACCATCGACGCCGTCGAACTGCATGAATCGGACGAGGAACTTGCGATCTTTCAGGCCTTCGTAGATGGCTTTGTGACGGCCGGTTGGATGAGTCGTCCACAGGAAATTTGTTTCGCTCGGATGCACAGTGAAGTGCAGCCCCGCAAGTTCTGTCGCCAGGCGGCTGCGAGTCGCCAGAATACGTGCGCGATTCTGCAGCATCCAGTCCTGATCTTTGATGGCAGCCGTCGATGCAGCAATTGCGATGGCATCGCAGTTATAGCTGTCTTTTACTTTTTGCATTCCGCCGGTGAGTTCCGGATCTGCAATAGAGAACCCAAATCGCAGTCCAGCGAGACTATAAGATTTGCTCAGCGTGCGAGTTACCACCGTGCGTTTGGC
>CAYZYB010001512.1:0-1529 GCA_964481505.1 uncultured Planctomycetaceae bacterium
CGGCCGTACGATCAACAACCACGGGGCCGAGCTGAGCACCAGCGGCAATTGGCTGCTGGGCTCGCGTGGCGGGCAGGCACAGAAAAGCTGCAATCATAATAACCATCGCTCCGCAGTAGGCTGTTGCCGGCGAGCGGGAGGATTCACGAATTGTTTGCACTGCTTCGGTCACGATTCAGATCGATCTCTTGCTTTGTTTCACTCTGGGTTTAACGGGACGTTCGCCCAACAGACTCGTTTCGTACAGATGGCCTCAAACTACAAATGGGTGACGAACCACGCATTAGAACCGTAGGGTCATTCCGCCAAATAATCCTCGCGGTACTTCGGTCGCTTGCGTTCCTGCGAATGGGTCATTTCCGAATTCGAAGTGCTCTGAATCAAACAGGTTTGTTGCCATCAGGAAGACATCCATGTGATGCACGGGCTGCCATGCCAGTCGAAGATTGAATGACGAGTAAGCGTCCACTCCCTGAGCTGGAAGCGAATCGACATATCGCCAGATAAGATCCATCTGAACGTTGTCCGCAAGGTGATGCGATGATTGAAGGTTGAACTGATTCGTCGGAGAATCGCCCTCGTTGCCAAGAATCGATCCGTCAAAGTTCGTCTTTAAAAAGGTGTAACTTCCAATCAGCGACCAGTCGTCGTGAAGTTGCAGAGTTGACGCAAGTTCCACACCGTAGGTTTCGGCACGCCCCGTGTTTCCAAACGGGATCGGAACTATGACCCCTTCCGGCCCGAGCCCCGGGGTGCCTGCTGCCCCGAGTCCAATCACATCTTCGTACCGATTCCAAAATACGGCCGCATCCCACGAAAATGCTGAATTTGGCTGATGGCGAAGCCCCGCTTCCAAAGAGAAGACGTCTTCAGATTCGATCGACGGATCCGAACCAATGACGGGGAAGACGCCGGCCGGTGCGACCGCCCCAGTTGCCGGCAACACGATGCGGGCGTCGCGAACGAGCCGCGAAGACGTTCGAACGGCTCGGGAAGCTGCGAACCAGCTGGATACACGATCCGATGGTGTCCACAACAGGCGAGCTGAGGGCTGTACTTCCGTCTCAGTAAAATCATTGTGAGACAGTTTCGTCCCCAGCGTTAATGAGAGTTGATCGTCAACAAGGTTGATCGTGTCCTGTACGAAAATGCCAGCCACGTCGAAACTCGTGCTTTGAGGTGCGGCAGAAAGGAAGAACGCCTGTGGCTCAAGAGTGTCGGAGTAAGCCCTGTAGCTCGCCCCCCACACGAATTCATGGTTTCTACCAGCCTGAAAACGATGCTGGAAATCGATGTCGAACGTTTCACGTTCGTATGTTGAGCCGGCGCCGACAAAGTTGCGTCGTGTTTGTTCGTAGTACGTCTGAAGTTGCCAGTCCGAATCGGAGGATAGCTTGCGATTCCAACGGAAGAGCACGTTGCCACCGGCGATTTTTTCATCGTAGGCCGTCAAGTCAACAAAGGGCGGAGCGGCCTGAGCGAAGGCGCTCAGCGTGCCGCCTTCGCCGTTATAGTAATCTCCCTGGAGG
>CAYZYB010001513.1:0-1520 GCA_964481505.1 uncultured Planctomycetaceae bacterium
CGCTTTACCATTTGGTGTTCGGAAGAAACCCAAGCCCGGCGGAAACGCAGGTTGTGGTGGAATTGTTGACGGCTGAGTCCGCTAATCGCCGTCATGTTGTTGAAGATTTGATGTGGGCGATGCTGAATTCTGCTGAGTTTGTTTTTCAGGATTGAAGCGATGACGGTTCGAAAAAACTGCGAAGGGACAACTCGACGCGACTGCCTTCAGTTTGGCCTGGGAGCCTTGCTGGGCAGTGGCCTGGTCGACAGTCTGCGAGTCAGGGGGGAAGCCGCAAAGCAAGACGGCGGACCAGCGCCAACAGCCAAACGCTGTATCCTGATCTGGATGGATGGCGGCCCGTCACACTTCGAAACCTTCGACCCAAAGCCCGACGCTCCTGCTGAGTTTCGTGGCGAATTCAGTCACATCGACACGGCCATTCCGGGCACCCTGTATTCGGAACACATGGTTAAGCTGGCGGCGAGTCTTGGCGATTACGCGATGATCCGATCGATTCGCCACAATCAGGGCAATCATGGTGCCGGCAACCACTACATGATGACCGGCGCGCCGCCGCGAATTCCGGTTGGGTGTGGTGCGTTCGTGAGTTTTCATCCGAGTCTTGGTTCTGTTGTTGCGAAAGAACTGGGGAAGGAGAACGGGCTGCCGCCGTACTTCAGCATGCCGCAAATGTCTCGTTCCGGCGGACCGAATTTCCTCGGCGCGAAGTACGCACCGTTTGTGGTTTCGAATGATCCTAACCGAAACAAGTTCAAAGTTCGGGACGTCGCGTTGCCGAAAGAACTGGCGACCACGCGTTTCGATGTCAGGACAAATCTGCGTTCGAAGATTGACCGCATGGTCCGATTTAACGATGAAGCTGCCGCCGATCCCGTTGCTGCGTTCGACGAGTATTTTGAACAGGGCTACAACCTGGTCACCTCTGTGAAAGCTCAGGCCGCGTTTGACATCGAACAGGAACCCGGCGACGTTCGAGATCGTTATGGCCGTGATCCCTTTGGTCAGCGGTGCCTGCTGGCCAGACGGCTTGTGGATGCGGGCGTTCCATTCGTCACGGTGTACGACGGTGGCTGGGATCATCATCGGGACATCTTCAACGCATTGCGAAAACGATTGCCCAGGTGGGATAACTCAGTCGCGGCGCTGATTCAGGATCTGAAAGAACGCGGTATGCTCGAAGACACGCTGGTCGTGGCTCTCGGGGAATTTGGTCGCACGCCGAAGATTTCGAAGCTGGATGGTGAAAAGGAACCAGGCCGAGATCACTGGGCGAACGCGATGTCGGTGTTGATGGCCGGCGGTGGAACGCCGGGAGGAGCCGTTGTTGGGGCGACTGATCGCAAGGGATATTCGGCCGTTGACCGTGTGCTTTCGCCTGAGAATTTTGTGTCGACAATCTACCATAAGCTGGGAATTGACCCCGGAAAGATTTTGTACACGCCGCAGGGCCGTCCGACGCATCTCGTCAGTGATCCAACGCCGATCCGAGAACTCGTTTGATGTGTGCCAGTCTTTGT
>CAYZYB010001514.1:0-1516 GCA_964481505.1 uncultured Planctomycetaceae bacterium
AAGCAGTATGGTGTAAAAAGCAGTATGGGGGGCCGCAAAGTTCGCTGCGCCGAATGTCGCACCATAATACAGGTTCCGCGTCGCGGTTCGGCAGCCAACAAACCTGCCGCGGTATCCGCAAAGCGTCAGGCCGATGCTGGTCGAGTGGTCACCGCTCACCAGAGTGCACCATCAGATGGCGAAAGCGACATTGGACAGCGCAAGCTTCGCCGCAAAGAAACGCCGGAACTTGCGCCGAAGAAGAAACGTAAGCAGAAGGCTTCCGCAAAACGCTCCACAGAAAAATCGGACAACATTCCGAAAGAGCCCGAGCAGTTTAAGGTGTGGCTGGCAAAGGCGTTTCAGCAGGAAGAAATCGAACCGGTGCCAGTGAGTTTGACGTACACAATGGCGGTCATCATTGTCGGATTCGTCATGTTGATGCTTCCGGTTGCGTACGTGAGCCTGATTGCTGGTATCGCGGTGGGCACGTGGTTTGCGTCCGCGTGGTGCCTGGCGGCGACCGGGCCGGTCACCGGAGCAATGCTGACCTTGGTTATCGCTTTGTCCAGCGTCGCGACCATCCTGTTCATGCTTAAGCCACTGTTTGGCAAGCCGCCGCACACGAATGGTCGTCGATTGCTGGCACGGCAGGATGAACCCATGCTATTTGAATTTGTTGAACGGATTTGTGATGCCGTTAACGCTCCGTATCCTGCGCAGATAGAAATCGACTGCACCATCAATGCCGCCGCGAGTTTCAATCGCGGCGTGTTGAGTCTGTTTGGTGGTGATCTGCGTTTGACGATAGGAATGGCGCTGGTGGCAGGGCTGACCGTTCAGCAGTTCGCAGGTGTACTCGCACACGAATTCGGTCACTTCTCACAGGGAGCGGGGATGCGTGTGTCGTACTTGATTCGGGCAATCAGTTTTTGGTTCACCCGCGTCGTTTACGAGCGCGATTCGTGGGACGATTGGTTGCAGGAACTTTCAGAACTCGAAAACCCAATCGTTGGACTCGTCCTGCTGCTTGCGCGACTCGGAATCTGGCTCACTCGATGGATTCTGTGGGTCTTCATGATGGCCGGACAGGTAATGAGCAGCTTTCTGCTTCGGCAGATGGAGTACGACGCCGACCGATACGAAGCAAGAGTGTCCGGCGCAAAGGCTTTTGCCATCACGTCCCGGCGTCTCACAGTGCTGCACGTCGCGCACCAAGGTGCCATTTCTGATCTCAAACAGTTTCATGATGAAGGGCGTCTGGCCGACGATCTGCCGCAGTTGATCGTGGTGAACGTTAAAGAAATCCCGAGAAAGATTCTAAGGAAGGTCAGAGATGCAGAGAAAGATGCAAAGACAGGTCTTTTCGATACGCACCCGTGCAACACCGACAGAATCGCAAACTCAGAGCGGGAAGCAACGGCCGGAATCATTCTCGAGCAAAGTAATGCGACGGAGCTGTTTTGGAAGTTCGGTGTGCGGTCACGTGGGGTGACGCTCGACTTCTATACAGAAGTGTTTGGCCAAAAGTTTAAGA
>CAYZYB010001515.1:0-1516 GCA_964481505.1 uncultured Planctomycetaceae bacterium
GGTCGCAACAGCCGTGTGCGGTTTCGTGACTTCACGGACGGATTGAGCAACACGCTAATCGCTGGTGAGCGGGCATGGCAGCTGCAGAATGTGGGCGGCGGAAATATAGTCTGTGGCTCGGCAATTATATATGGCGTCAGTACGAACCCCGCCAGCCACTTGCACCGAGTCCGCACGACGCTGGCAAAAGGTATGTTTGGAATTAATCAAACGGGTCCTGACTTGAACTACACGCCCGTGGTTGAAAGTTGCACCCGATCGTACCCCAGCCGCCATAGTGGAGGGGCTCAGTTCTTACTTGGTGACGGAAGCGTCAGATTTGTAAGTGAGAATATTCAGCGAAACCAAACGGCACTCAACGGAGACTTCGTTTTTCAGAATCTTCTGAATCGTGCTGACGGGTTCGTTATTGGTGAGTATTGATTTTGTCAGGCACCGCACTGCACAACATCAGTTCGAAGACTGTGCCTGGCTATGTGGTTGAGAGTTTGGATGAACTTCCATCGTATATTTTGCAAGAATCGGAATTGCAAGGACAGGCACTGCTAATAGGGTTTGGGCGACAAAAGCGGTAGGTTCCGAGGCATTGGAAGAGGTTCGGGAGTTATGTAAGCCACCGCTACGAATTAAATGGTTCATCGAGTAATTTGATGTGCGGTGAGGTGGTACAGGTTTCAGGGACACCTAAGTCTCTTATTCTGAGTCCATCGAAAGGACAACAGGATGCCTCGCAAGAAGAAATCGTCAGTCAAGAAACCGTCTCGCCGTCAGTACACGGATGAGTTCAAAGAGGAGGCTGTACAGCTTCTCCGGGATGGGTACACGGCACCTCAGGTTGTCGACCGGTTGAGCATTTCCAATGCCAAAGTTTTGTATCGCTGGAAACAGGAGCAGCTTGAAAAGAGTGGTCCGGTGGCGAGCTCTTTGGAGGCAAAGGTCAAGGGCCTTGAAGCCGATCTGCGGCGTGTTGAACGTGAGAGGGACATACTAAAAAAAGCGTTGGCTATTTTAGGCCGCAAAGAATAGCTGACGTCTATGCGGCCGTTGACACCATCGTTCAGGAAGGTCATGGCAACGTGGCCGAAGTCTGTCGTTACCTCAGTGTGAATCGAACTTCGTTTTATGCGTGGCAGACTGCTGAGCCCACAATCTTTGAAGAACAGGATGCTCAACTGGCGCCGTTGATAAGAGTCATCTTCAAGCGTCATCGTCGTCGCTACGGGGCTCGGCGCATTGCCGAAGACCTCAAGGAAATGGGACATCCCTGTGATCGCCAAAAGGTCTCGAACGTCATAAAAACACTGAATTTAAAGGCAATTCAGCCGAAGTCGTTTGTTCCAAAAACAACAGACAGCCGACATCGGCTGGGGTACTCACTGAACCTGTTGCTTGATGCGGACGCACCGACAACGATCAGCCAAGTTGGGGTGGGAGACATCACGTACATCCCGCTGACTGATTGTACGTTCTGCTACATGTCGATGCTGATGGATCTGTTTTCCAGGCGGATCGTTGG
>CAYZYB010001516.1:0-1514 GCA_964481505.1 uncultured Planctomycetaceae bacterium
GGAGCATTGTCCGGTGGCAGAAACAGGATTCCGTTGCTGAGGTTGTTCGACGACCAAAGTCCAAAGATAAAGCCCTCAGGATGGGCCGCCACGCCGAAGCGGTCTTTGCCCACTGTTGTATTCACGACCGGCGTTCCGACCTGAGCCACCCCCCATGTGATGACGGTACAGACCGCCATCACATGGATCGTGGTCAATGACAACATACGCAGCAATCGTGGCATAGGGAGATGCGTCTGCTAAGTCTGAGTCTTCGATGCGACGGAAAAAAGTAGTCCTGCAAATGCTAGCCGCCCAGATGACAACGACCAACGTTAGAAGCGACTGTCATCATCTGGGTATGGTAGCAGATTGTTGCATGTGAAATGGACGGCCGGGGTTGGACTGAGTTTGCGAAGGAAACTCCGGGGGTCGCTCGTACCTCACTCCAGCCCCGGCCACACTTGCCAACTTCGCAACTTTCCAGCGATTACACGCGTCAGATACTGTTCTTGATCGTCAACGGCCGCCGGTTATTCTCGTAACCTTATGTCGATGAAGGGTTTATCGCTTTCGTGGAATCTTCTAAACTAGGCAGAGTTTCCATGGGGCGGGTTTTCTGAGCTGTCCTTCTGATCTGAATCTCCAATCGCCCTGCCACTCTCCGCTTCTTCATGACCAAAAAGCCAGACATTCGCGAAATTCTTGACGAACGCATCATGATCATCGATGGGTCGATGGGGGCTCTGATCATGTCGAACAACCCCACCGAAGAAGGGTACCGCGGAGAGCGGTTCAAAGATCACCATATCGATGTGCGCAACGCCACCGATTTGCTGGTGTTCACTCAGCCGGACCTGATCAGCGGCATTCACCGCCAGTATCTGGATGCCGGAGCGGACATTATCGAAACAGATACCTTCAACGCTTCGATCGTCGGCATGAAGGAATTCGAACTGTCACATCTGGTTCGAGAGATCAACCAAACTGGTGCCGAGCTAGCTCGGAAGTGCGCTGACGAATTCACAGCGAAGGATTCGAAGAAGCCTCGTTACGTGGCGGGTTCGATCGGACCGACCAACGTGCAGTTATCGATGAACGCGGATGCGCCGGGAACGCGAGTTGTCAGTTTCGACGAAATGGTGGAAAGTTATGCCGAACAGGTGCGAGGCCTGCTGGATGGTGGCGTCGATCTGCTGCTGCCGGAAACCAGTTTCGACACGCTGAACATGAAGTCATGCCTGTTCGCGATTTCGAAAGTTTTCGAAGAACGTGAGACGGAAATTCCCGTGATGATATCGGGGACGATCTTCCTGGGAGGTGTCACGCTGCTTGGCCAGACTGCGGAAGCATTTTACACAGCGGTCGAGCATTTTCCTGCCACAAGCATCGGGTTCAACTGTGGTCTTGGGCCGCTTCAGGTGAAGCCGTACCTGCAGACTCTTTCCAGCATGTCGACGAAATACGTCACGTGTTATCCGAATGCGGGAATGCCCGACGGAATGGGGGGCTTCGATAACACGGCAGACGAATTC
>CAYZYB010001517.1:0-1514 GCA_964481505.1 uncultured Planctomycetaceae bacterium
GCTTGAGTCATTACCTTCAAAGCTTCGTAGATGTCTTCCGGAGCCACAAATTCGTCCGGGTGATGGCTGATACCATCGCGGCACCTGAGGAACAACATACACGATGGGGCTGCTTCGGCCATGATCATCGTGTCGTGTCCTGCGCCACTGACCAGTCGCTCGGGCACCGCTCCCGATTCACCGATCGCGTCATCAAGGCACTGGGAAAGCACAGCGTCCATCGGAACGGCGGGAGAATGATGTGTATCGTGAATCCTGCCAGCAATGCCTCGCGTTCGTTTTAGTTCTCGAATCATCAAGTCAATTGTTTTGAATGCTTGTTCCCGAACCGCGTCCGATTCGTGGCGCAGGTCCAGTCGTAAATTCACGTCGCTGCAGATGACGTTCGACAAACCGGGCGAGGCTGAAATGGATCCGATCGTGGCGAACAGGCCGTCAGTCGTCTGACCTAACTCCTCGATGTCCAGAATCAACTTTGCCGCAGCGGCCAACGCGTCTTTACGTTGGTCGTGCAATACCGTGCCCGCATGCCCAGCCGTTCCTGCCAACACAATGGACGCTCGTGTTTGTCCCGCGATCGCGGAGACGACCCCAACGGGTGCGCCGTTTCGCTCTAGCCGCGTCGATTGCTCTAGGTGAGCTTCCATAAACCCGATCAGGTTTCGGCCATTTGCTTCGGAGCAATAGGAAGCCAATTGCAACTCGTTCGGGTTGCAGCCGAACTGCTTCAGCGCGTCTCGCATGGAAACCCCGTCTTGATCGAGCCGATCAAAATCTCCCGGATCGAAGTGGCCAGCGATTCCCAGCGATCCGATGAACGGAAAACCGAATCGTACGCCTTCCTCTTCCGAGAAAGCCACGACGTCGATATCGAATGGCAACTCGGCCTGTGCTTCCGTGAGTACTTCGACGACACCCAGACCCAGTAACGCGCCCATGGTTCCATCGAATTGACCGGCGTTAACGACGGTGTCCATATGCGACCCAATCATGAACACATCACGCGGGCCATCGTGCGTCGACGCGGGCTGAATCGAATGAAATTCCCCAATCAGATTGCCAACGGCGTCCAACCGGCACTTCATGCCCGTTGCTTCCATCCACGTTTTCAGTTCGGCATGCGCACTTTTCATGGCATCGCTGCAGAACGTTCGCGTTAAGAAGTTGCTGGTTTCCGAATGTCGTGCCATCGTGTCGCATCGCCTCGCGACCCGGTCCGCTGCTGCTTTGAGCAGTGATGAATCAATCGCTAGTGGCGTGGACGGTTTCATGGAGTGTTGATTTGTTGTTTGATAAGCGGTTTTAAAGTTGAGGCACGGCAAGCGGCATGCACCGCCGCGAGTTTGCTCTGACACTTCGGCGTCTATCGAGTATAATGAGGACGTCGATTCAAAGTACGTCCTTACGTCAATTAGTTCGGCAATTGACTCGCCGCAAACTGTGGCGAGTTCGACACACTACGGCACTTGAGCCAACAGGGGCACTTCAATGCGAGAGTCCATCTTACTGTTTGT
>CAYZYB010001518.1:0-1507 GCA_964481505.1 uncultured Planctomycetaceae bacterium
GGGGATGACGTCGAAGGGGATCTCAATCTGCTGAAATTGAAAGACGGCGACTTGCAGGACGATGCTGAATTGCTTCGCAGCCTGATCGACGCACTCGACTTTCAGGAAATGCCGCCGGAAGACGAGCCTCAACTGACTCCCGCGCTTCGCCAACAGTTAATTACAGAACTGAGGTCTTTGCTGCACGCCACAATTTCGCAGGCGCCGGTGTTCGACCACGCTCCGATGCGGCGGATGAATCGGTTTCAGTACAATAATGCCGTTACCGATTTGTTCGATCTGAAATGCATCGTGTTCACGCTGCCGGAACGATTGATGCGTGAACACAAGGACTATTTTAAGCCAGCGACCGGAAAGATGGCTGAGCACGTCACGGTGGGCAATCGCGTGCTGGGGAAATCTCAATTGATTGAGAAACGTCTTGCGGGAGTCGCCGCGTTTCCGCAGGACCTGCGTGCCGAACATGGATTCGACAATCGCGGTGATCATCTGTCTTTATCACCGTTGCTGATGGAATCGTTCCTGAAGCTTGGGGCGTCGATCACCAGCAGCCCCGATTTTTCTCCCAGGAATGTGGGAGCCTGGAAGACGTTCTTTGAAGCACCGTCAACGAAAACGGATGAGCAGGCGGAAGTCCGAAAGCGATTGAAGCCGTTCTTGCAGAAGGCATTTCGTCGCCCGGTGACGGATGACCTGCTGGATCGATACGCGGATTTTGTCATCGGGCAACTTCAAACGGGCGTTGAGTTTCAGGAAGCAATGAAGGCGGTCGCGTCTGCTGTGCTTGCGTCTCCTCACTTTTTATATCTGTACGACCATTCCGTGGAAAACCAGTCTGCAGCCACGATCGATGATTTCGAACTGGCGTCGCGGTTGTCTTTCTTTTTATGGGGAAGCCTTCCTGACGAAGTGTTACTGGAGCTTGCTGCTGCCGGCACGCTCAGCACGCCGGAAGTGCTTGAAGCTCAACTGCTTCGGATGTTGCAGGATCACAAAGTAAAACGCTTCTGCGACAGTTTTCCAACGCAGTGGCTGCAGCTGGATCGATTGGTTTCGTCTGTGCCTGATCGAAAGAAATTCCCGGGCTTTTATTTTTCCAAATATCGTGACAGCATGCACATGATGATGGAGCCGCTGTTGTTGTTCGAAACAGTGTTGATTGAAAACCTGTCCGTGACCCAGTTGATTGATTCTGATTTTACGTACCGTTCGAAGACTCTGGAAGACGCGTACGGACCGTTGGGCGGTGAACGTGATCCCGCGAAAGTCCGCGGCGGAGAAGTCACCGTGTTGAATTTCCAGCGAGTGCCGGTGACTGATCGTCGCAACGGTGGAGTAATCACAAACGCCGCAGTAATGACGATGACATCTGGTCCGGAACGAACGCAGCCGATCACGCGTGGGGCCTGGGTGGCTGGTGTGATCTTCAATGACCCACCGGAACCACCGCCTGCCGACGTGCCGGCTCTGGGAGAGAAACCGTCCAAAGGCGAGGAACATCTGACGC
>CAYZYB010001519.1:0-1506 GCA_964481505.1 uncultured Planctomycetaceae bacterium
AGCCAGCACGGTCACGATGTGGAACGCCGAAGAATCTATCAAGTCGGCGTGGTCGCGTCTGCGACCTGATTGCTGGTTGAGTACAATCCCGGCCAACGGCATGCTGCTGTCGCCCGAAGGTGGAGGTGGCTGCAGCTGCGGATCATGGATGGAAACTTCGATCGGCTTCATGCCAAAAGTGTTCGATCGGCAGTGATTCACATGAAAACCTCACGCCCCAGTCAACGCGCCGGCGAACGCTTGCAGGACCGAACGAACCGAACTCGTCCACCCGAACCACATCGCTGTTGACGGTACAAGAAACAGAGCCAGCCCCAGCGACACGTATCCACGTTTTGCAAGTGGGAAGTTGATTCCTGTGGCGTCAACGTGTTCCTTGAGCTCTCGAAACAAAACAACCAGGCCGATCACGGCAATGTCAAACGCAATGACGTCTTCCGCTGAAGCCGCTCGGTCCCAAAAGATGGCCGACATCGTGACGGACATCGTGGCAACGATAAAGGAAATACGACCGCGCCGAAAAAGTCTTCCCGGGCCAAAAGGCTTGCCTGTTTTCCGATCGATCCTGGAGGGCAGTTTGGAGATCACATCCCAAATCAGGTACAGCACAAAAACAAACGGAACACAAAGAGCTTCAGGGATCAGCGAGACAACAATCGTCGGAACTGTTCCCGCTTTGGCACTCGCCGCCAGCACAGGGATTTCCGACAGATGCACCAGAATGAAATAGATTGTCACCAGGATGACATCCAGCAGGAGTTCGAGGAAGTCCCATGAAATCAGGCTGGAAATTCTTGAGTTATCACGCCGTGAAATCTCTGATTTCTGCCAGCCGAGGTAACTGGCGGCAATCAGTACAAGCGACATCAACAGATGACAGTTCAACGCAAGGAAATTCCAGCTCCACCAGTCGGCGCCGGTATCAAAAACCGTCGCGTATCGCATTGCAATTTCAGCAGCAGCCAGTGAAAACAGAAACTCAACAAACGTCATGTGCAGCTGCGCGTGAGCTTCCTTGTCAGCGTTGGACTCGGTTACTTCTTTCGTAGCGCTCGCCATGATTCGATGCAATCCATGCTACTAACAGTGCAGCAAACTTACCCTGTTGCTCTCAACGAAACCTCTGGCATGCGAAAAAAACAGACTCTTACAAGAGACCATCATTCTCAACCACAAGCCAGCACAACATGGTGTCGGGATGCGTTCCGCGACTCGGCGTGATTTTCCACGATCCTTCTGATGATGCAAACGGCAGGTTGCGGATTGTTTGCAACACTTCCACGTTTCGTAGCTGCGAATCAGTAAAAATCGGTGTCGATTCCAGGTTCGTTTATCGCTTCGGACAAATCTGCAGAATCGCAAACCGGCCGAAACGGACACTGGCAATCATCAATTGCCGTCAGCACCTCACGATAAACCGCAGGCATCAAAGAATGACGACTCCCATCGCACACAGGCTGACCTCTGCGGCAGTAGGTGCGAAAAAGATTCCACAGAAAATAATGT
>CAYZYB010001520.1:0-1505 GCA_964481505.1 uncultured Planctomycetaceae bacterium
GCACTGGGAGCATCGTTGGTATGCAGCGTGCTGAACACAACGTGACCGGTCAGCGATGCCTGAATGGCTGCCTGAGCTGTTTCGCCGTCACGAATTTCCCCGATCAGTACGACATCCGGGTCATGTCGCAGAATACTGCGGAGTCCCGCCGCAAACGTCAGTCCGATACGACTGTGCACCTGAATTTGCGAGATGCCGTCCATCTGGTATTCCACCGGATCTTCGACAGTAATAATCTTGGTTGCCGGGTCTTTGATTTCGTTCAGAGCACTGTACAGCGTCGTTGATTTACCACTACCTGTGGGGCCGGTGACGAGAATAATTCCGTGCGGCATGCCAATCAGGCTGCGAAAGCGTTTGACGACTGTTGGCGGCATCCCAACATTCTTGAGATCGAACGACATCTTCGCCTTGTCCAACAGACGAAGAACAACACCTTCGCCGTGAGACATCGGGATGATCGAAACACGAACGTCGACTTCACGCCCTGTCACACGCAGCTTGATGCGACCGTCCTGCGGCAGACGCTTTTCGGCAATGTTCAGATGCGACATGATTTTCAGTCGCGTTACGATTGCCGAATAGAAATGATTGATTTCCGGCGGCGTTGACTGAATTCGCAGCATGCCGTCGATACGGTAACGAACTCGCAATCCGTTTTCCTGCGGTTCGATGTGAACGTCACTTGTGCCAAGCTTAACGGCTTCGATAAGCAGTTCGTTGACCAGCCGAATAACTGACGGCGCCTGAGCGCCTTCGCCGAGTTCGCCGTAGTCTTCTTCAAGTTCTTCGAGAAGTTCGATACCTTCTTCGCTGCGTTGGCGAACAAGTTCGTTGATCGTGTCGCCACCGACGCCGAGCAGTTCCCGAATTCTCGCGCCGAGCTCGTTGCTGCGCGTCAGCACAGCTTCCAGTCGCATGCCGCTAACGGTGCCCAGTTCGTCAATGCCTTCCAGATTCAGCGGGTCGTCTGTGGCGACAACCACGTGTCCGTTTTGGCGGTACAGCGGAAGCAGAGAATGGCGGTAAATGGCCGACGTCGGAAACAGCGAAAGCAACTCAATATCAACCTCAACTTCTTTGAGGTCGATGTACGCCATCCCGAATTCTTCCGAGAGCGTTTTCAGGACGGCGTCTTCCGTGATCATGCCCATTTTAATGAGCGTCTGATCGATCCGGTCGCCGTTCTGTTCGCTGCGAGCCAATTGCAGTTGATCGGCCGAAATCAGGCCGTCATCAACAAAAAGTTGTCCGAGTTCCATGGTTTATCACCGAAGACAGGTGGTTCACTGATTGCCGAGCACAGATGGCCTGGCGAGGAGGGAGAGCCGGGTGCTTAAACGATAGACGCTAAAGGGAAGGAAATCACGCAAATCATTGGGAACAAGCCGTGTTTCGAGGTTGCCGGGTTGGGTTGTAAGTCATCCGATTCCAGCCTCGACTGAGACAGCGATCTTTCGAGGGACTATACCAATCGTAGCAACGTATGGCCGATTGACCACATG
>CAYZYB010001521.1:0-1501 GCA_964481505.1 uncultured Planctomycetaceae bacterium
GGTTATGGCACTCAAGCTGTGGGATCCGATCGCCGTATCGGCCATTAAGAATCCGGGGCTGTTTGAAGGCGAAACCTACCCGGCAGCGTCCGGTCTTGTGTTCGAATTTCCTGAACGAGAGGGTTTGCCGCCGTGCAAATTCTATTGGTACGATGGCGGAAATCTGCCGGAATCATCCATCATCAGCCAGCTGCCGAAGTCCTTTCAGGAGAAAATCGCCAAGCAGCAGCAGGATCCGAAAGCTCGTAAGACAAGCGGTGCGGTAGTTGTCGGCAGCAAGGGGCTGCTGTTCTCGCCCGACGATTACGGCGCAAAGTACACTCTTTTGCCGGAAGACAAGTTCACAGACTTCAAGAAGCCGGAACAAACTCTGCCGCGGATTCCATTCAACGGTGGCACCGACGAACGACAGAAATGGGAATTCGTGCAGACCTGCAAAGGTGAATACGAACCAGGCACGATGTCGAACTTCAGCTACGCTGGTCGTTTGACGGAAACCATTCTTGTCGGAAATCTCGCCATTCGATCAGCCGAAGGCACTCGCATTGAATGGGATGCGAAAAACCTGAAGGCCACGAAGGTCATGTTGGGCGGCAAAGAACTACCTGTTGCTGATGTGAACCAATACATTCATCGTGAGTACCGCGACGGCTGGACACTTGGCTAAGCCAGTCGTTCCGGTTGCACCGGCAAGAATCGCGGACCAACGTTCGTGAGGTGTGAGTTGATACCTGCAGAAGCTGCCGAGGAATTCCTTTCTTCGGCAGCTTCTTTTCTTGCGCCGTCGAATCGTCGCGGGTCGCGTTTGTGAAGATTGGCCGGAAGTTGAGACTTAGCATAAGGTTACGGCTGATCGCGCAAGGCGACAAATTCGGAACGATCCGTACAACCGTCATATTTTAACTCAACCCACCCCCTGTGGTTTTCCGATCGAAGAGATTAACCGTTAGTGCCAATGCTATCGGTACAGTCTGCCCATTCGGATCGATCGGAACCACCGATGAAAACGAAACGTACTTTTGCGTCTCTTTGTTTGGCTCTCAGCTGTTGTGCGTTGATCACAGCTTCCAGCGTTTCTGTTGGAGATCAACCCGGCGTTGTGAGTTTGACATCTGGACAACAGACGTTTGCCCCGCCAGTTCCTGTGCCACCAGCCATGGGGGACGTGGTACCTGCCGTTCCAGCACCAGCTCATAGTGCTGTACCGAATATGTCTGCGCCGATTCAGCAGAGCGCACCGCCTGCGTATCAGCCTATGACTCAGGGCTATCCAATGATGGAAGGCTACCCGACGATGGAGGGCTATCCGATGGAAGCTGGTGGTATGCCAATGGCTTCGCCGGATGACTATTCGCCGTATTTCGAAAGCAGCGGAGTGACCGAAGCTCCTGCAATGCGCCGTACAGCTGCCGATAACCCACTTTTCGGACCTCAGTTGATGTTCGAAACGAACATCGACAATGGGCTCGGATTCAACGAAGCCTTTCATCGTGCAAACGTC
>CAYZYB010001522.1:0-1501 GCA_964481505.1 uncultured Planctomycetaceae bacterium
TCGTAATGTACTGGAGGTCTCGTCCGGATTCGATGAATTGCCGTGGTGTCTTTCCCTCGACGCTGACAAGCCAGTCGTCCTGGATGCGCTGCAGCGTTGTTCCTGAAGTTGAACGATACGCTTCATCCACAATGGGCGGGGGAAGTGGTGTCGGCTGAGCATTCGATGCCCGATTCGGCTGCTCAAAATTCAGTGCTTTATGGCCGTCCAGCAGCTCAATTCCGTTTGGTTTTAGCGGAGTCCAGTGGCCATTTTCACCCTTCGTCAACCACATACGGAACCGAGCCTGCCTGGCAGGTATGTGATAGTGGCCACTCGGACCTGCCCAACCAGAAGGGCGAGACTTCGAATGCCAACAATGCACGGCCAGGCTTTCGGCAACGTCGACCGGCCGGCCTTTTTCCACGTTGCGAATTGACGTATTCAGGAAAACCTGCCAGTCCAGATAATCCCCTTTTCCTGATGTGGTCACGGCTACTGTTTCGACGGAGCCCGTCACAATCATTGCCGCATTCTTCTGTAGTTGTTTGGGAGACAGCGGCGGTAACGCTGCAATTAACATCTTTTCAGAGCACGCGACAGCGACGACCAAAAGTGTCAGCCCCGTACGACATCGGAATGTCATTCTATGTTCTTTCAATCTGGAAGAGATGCGCTTGGCCAGGTAGAAATTCAAAAGACTCTGCGCGGCGGGGCGCTGTTGTAGTTGGTAGGTGAACAGAGTTGGTTAGTTCCGACTTGCTCATACCGATCCAGCAACAGAAGAGCGGTTGAGTGCTCATCAAGCCCGCCGCGCAAAAGTCTGAAAGCAATCGTCGGTCCTGGCCCCCGACCGACGATGCTTCGATAGTGGCGGCATCACAGACGAACTTTTTCAGCCTTCACCCACAAACCTTCGCCTCCAAATGCGTAGTCGCCGTGCGGCACACTCCAAACATGGATGTAGACCCAGCCGTTGTTTCGGTCGGCGTGATAGGTCAGAACGTCTTTGAAGTTCCGCATGTCGACGCGACATTCGTTGATCCCAAGAATCGTGTCATACTGGTCAAGATGACCTGTCCCGCCGTTTCCAGGTGGCAGATAAACATTGGATAACGGAGACCGACCGTTCGCCGTCCCCAGAGCACTAACGACAACCGGATTGCTGTTTCCGGGATTGAAGTTTCCGTAGTGAGCCCGGAACCCCAGTCGCCATTCGTCGTAACGGTGCGGCGCTAACCCTGGAGAGTTGGGGCTCACGCCAACGTTGTACCCGCCGTTGGGGCTCACGCCTCCCGCTCCGTTGGGGCTCACGCCATAATTGCCTCCCCCTCCACGTTGTCCAGGGCAAGGAAGAGCCGGTCGCCTGAATCTTCCAGATCGATCCTTCTGAGGTCGCCAGCTGGAAGGTGCAGGAGGCGTAATCGGGCCGTTCGGTGTTACGCCATTTGGGGAGACCCCTACATTTCCCTTCGGAATGTTACTGAAGTCCTGAGCGAATACCGTTGGCGCCGTGACGAAT
>CAYZYB010001523.1:0-1500 GCA_964481505.1 uncultured Planctomycetaceae bacterium
AGCATCGCCTTCGCTCCACCAGAAGACCTGACAGGACCAACATACGCAGCCAGCCGCAAAGGCTATCTGCAGGCGATGGAAATCAGCGCCTACAGTTTGTTGGCCGTTGCCGGTGCTGCAAAGAAAAAAGATATCCTCAGTAAAAACTCCAGCATCCTGACGCTGTCATACTTCGGTGGCGAGGAAGTCATCCCGGGCTACAACCTGATGGGCATCTGCAAAGCGGCTCTGGAATGCGGCGTGCGATATCTGGCCAGCGAACTTGGCCCGGATGGTTGCCGTGTCAATGCGATTAGTGCTGGCCCGCTGAAAACCGTGAGTGCTCAGGGTGTCGGCGACTTCGACCAAATGCTCGCTCTGTACGGCGCGATGTCTCCCATGCGTGACAACATCGACATGGAAGACGTCGGCAAGTCCGGCATGTTTCTGTTAAGCGATCTTTCCAGTGGTATCACGGCGGAAGTCGTTCACGTGGACAAAGGCTTTGGCAAAATGGGAGCTCCACCGGCGGACTTCATTGAGACGATTCAGTCGTAAATCGACGTCGGCCATTTTCAGGAGATCTCAGTTGTCTGGTGCTACACGAGTTGCGATTGCTGTTGTCGAATCTGCCGGGCGAGTGTTGGTGGGTGTTCGAACTGCAGGTTCCCCACTGGCTGGCAAGTCAGAATTTCCTGGCGGTAAATGTGAAGCCGACGAAACACCTCGATCCTGCGTCGTCCGCGAATGCCGCGAAGAAACGGGGCTGGTCGTCGTTCCGCGCGAGCACTTGGTGACTGTCACTCACGAATATGACCACGGCATGGTGGAGCTGCATTTCTGGAAATGTGCGTTGGCTCCCGACCTGCCAGACGAAACCGAACCGCAGCCACCCTTTCGGTGGGTCAACCACAAGGAACTTGCGGACCTTGATTTTCCGGAAGCCAACCAGGAAGTCCTTGATATTCTCACTGCTTAACGCGTTCAACGCATTTTGTTTTTGGCGCCATCGTGACTACCACAAACGATCATTCCACAACTGCAATCATCATCGTCGATCACGGTTCTCGTCGCGAAGCCAGCAACGAGATGCTGTTGGAAGCGACTCGTATTTTTGCCACACAATCAGAATACAAGATCGTTGAGCCAGCCCACATGGAGCTCGCTCAGCCTGACATCGCAACAGCGTTCACTCACTGCGTCGAACGCGGAGCAACACGTGTCATCGTGTTCCCATATTTCCTGTCACCCGGCAGACACTGGAGCGAAGACATACCGGCGCTTGTGGCCGCCGCTGCACAATCGTTTCCCAACGTCGAATGGTTAGTCACCGCACCCTTCGGCCTGCATTCCGGCATGTCCGCTGTTATCAACGATCGCATTGAACAGTGCCTGCATGTCGCGAACGGAAAGGGAACAGGCTGCGACGTGTGTGGTGACAACAGCAAGTGCCAACTACGAACAGCAGAATAAGGCTTGTTACCAGACTGCGATTCCCTCCGTGTCTTCAGTGTATTCTGT
>CAYZYB010001524.1:0-1500 GCA_964481505.1 uncultured Planctomycetaceae bacterium
GTGAATGTCCCTTTGGCAGTGTAGCCGAGATTATAAATGAAGTGCTCACCGGAATACGGGCCCCAGTCCGGCGTTGGTGTTACACCGCTGCCGTCGAATTCCACTTTTGCCGGAATGAGTGTTCCCGTGTCGTCTGTGATTGTGGCTGCAACCACTCCAGCGGCGTAGTCACTGGCAATATCGAAGATGTTGTCTCCGCCTGCGACTGAAATTCGAACTGTATCTTTGTTGAACAGCGGAACTCCGGCAGCGGTAGCGTTAACGGTGTATTCACCCACAGGCAGGCTTAGCACGGCAGAGCCGTCTTTTTCTGTGACAACTGTACCGCGATCTTCGTCGTCGGTTTGGAACGAAACACGGGCGTTGCCAATCGGTGTTTCCTGAGAGTCGGTTAGGCGCACTTGAACGGTTGACGATTTAGCGCCGTCGAGCGCTTCGATGTTGGACAAAACATGCGGCAGAAATCGCCCCACGATCATTTGCCTGGTGAATGAGAAAGTGGCTCCAGGTTTGATGATGACAGGTTTCTCGTCTGCTGGTTGATAGCGCAATACCAGTTCTCGTGAACCTCCGTTGGCACGGATTTTGTAGCCGTTGGCGCGGACTGCGTAAGCCTGCTGCCAGTGCAGATCTGCAATGGTGAATACGTTGTGCGTTCCATTCGGTGATTTCACGATGTCTTCGTAACCGCTGTCAATTCGCATGTCATCTTCAAGCGTCAGCGGCCAGTTGATCGTGGTGGTGTTGGTCCACGTCGAGGTGATGTTGATTATCGGCCGGTCGCCGTTGAGTTCGTAGTTGACGACACACTTTATTCGAGCGTCCGTTCCAGGAGATGTGACTGTGATTGTCCGGTCGTTCGCATCGACTTTTGAAAACGGGAATTTTCGACGGCCAGGGTAGAAGGCGCTGAGTTGATCGCTTTCGTTGCCGGCAATAGCGAAATCAAGCAGACATCCGCCGACAGTCCTGACTGTCATGTTGGCGTTTCGGTTTGTTCGAGGTGCCGCGATGACGGCCGTGGCGTCAGAATTACGCAGCGCGAAGTCTCCGTAAATAGCGTCCACTTCTTTTCCGGCGGGAACAAGTTGGTCGTAGTTTGCTTCGGTGATTTCCTGAGCCGAACAGGTGAGGGCAGGGAGGAAGGCGAGGGCAGCGCAGAGAGTTTTGGTGAGGTGACGCATGGCGAGGATCCCGTCGGAGAGTGTGTTGTTCGAAACGACGGACGAACTATACCGACTTAGGGGGATGGCGCCTTCTGACTGTTGTGCAACTATGACGGCTGAGTTCATCGGCGAGTTGCGGGAGCGTCAAACGTCGATTCCGCCGAGTTGTCGAACGGCTTCGTAGGCAACTGTGTTCATCGTGCTGGCGAGGTTCAGGCTGCGGACAAGATCTGTCATTGGCAGTTTGAGTTTATTGGCTGGTAGCTCATTCAGGATACTTGACGGAAGCCCACGCGACTCACTGCCGAACAGCAATATATCGCCACGATTGAAT
>CAYZYB010001525.1:0-1500 GCA_964481505.1 uncultured Planctomycetaceae bacterium
GGAACCTGATGGAATTGTCCATTCTGTTCGTGATGGCGGTCATCATGCTGCGCGGTTTTCTGCTGGAAGGATTTCTTATTTCCACAGGGTCAATGGCGCCAGGGTTGCTTGGGCTGCACAAACGAATCACATGTCCCTCGTGCGACTACTCGTTCGCATTCGGCTCCGCCTACGACGCATCCGTCAATGACGATGACAGTACAGATGTTTCGCGAAACTACGCGACATGCCCGAATTGCGGGCAGACCAACATCAACGCGATGAAGATCCCCGCTAATCACGGCGACCAATTACTGGTGCACAAAGGGGTCTTCGATTTTCGTCGACCAAACCGGTGGGAACCGATCGTCTTCCGGAACCCGGCCAGCCCTGGGGAAGCTTACTTAAAACGCGTCGTCGGACTTCCCGGCGAAACGCTGCAGGTCATCGATGGTGATTTGTTCATTGAAGGCAAGATCGCTCGCAAGGACTATCCAACGCAACAGGAAATGCGAATCGCCGTCTTCGATATCGACCACACTTCGCGAGCTGAAGGATGGAAAATCCCCTGGAAACCACTCGGCCGATGGGAATTCCATGATGGAAAGTTAAGCTGCAGAGTCACCGCTGCTGCCGGAAACTTCTCGTCGCATTCTGACTTCGAATCGCAGACAACACAGAACATTGACGCCGACTGGCTGCAGTTTCAGAACTGGCGCTGGTCCGGCGGAAATCACTACTGTGAAGTGCCACTGATTGGCAACGACGTGGAACGCGACTGGCAGAATTGCGTGAATCAGATGGAAGGCCGGCCACTGTCCTGGATGACACGGCTGGAATTTGATCGAGAACGGATGGTCTTAAGATTGCTTGGGGTCATGCCGTACCAAATGCAGCGTGATCTGATTTCGTGGGCAGATTCAGAATCGTTTCGGCAGGCTGTCTACCGACTGGCAGCATTGTCGCACCTAAGCCCTGTTACAGATCGCTACGGTTACAATTCACTGGTGTCCTCACCCGAATTTCCGGTACACGACCTTATGCTGGAAGCGGACCTCCAGTGGAACGTTCGTCCGCATGCGATCAAGGTCCGGATTCCAATCGACAACGAAGTGTTTCGATGCGAAGTGGATCTAAAAAACGGATCGGCAACACTGCTCTTCGAAGGTGCCGACAAAACGCTACGATCCGCCCAACTGCCTCCACGAATCATGGCTGCCATCAAGAAGGGCGGGTTCAAAATTGAGGCATCGAACTTCGATCACCGAGTGCTCATTGCAATCGACGATATTCCGATCATGAAGCCTGTCGACATCGGTCATTCCGACAGCGACGCCCTGCATTCGCGAGCGGTCGTTGAAGAAAGCAGCTTCATTGCGGGAAACAGGGGCGCTCAACAAACGGCAGAATTTGTGAACCAGCAAAATCGCTGGGCACTCGGAATCCATGGCGGTGACATCTCCGTGGAAGCCCTCAGAATGTATCGCGACGTCCATTACACGCCCGGACGCAGGAAAAATG